>CAMYKY010000070.1:0-7112 GCA_947259165.1 uncultured Acidobacteriota bacterium
GAATTCGTCGCAACAATATTCGTCGGGAACGGGAACGGGAACGGGAACGGCGGGTGGGCGGCGCAGTGCTCGAAACCAAATCAGCGCCCGATGCAAGCCCAAGATCTTGTGGGGATTCATCAGTACCTGTCCCCTTTTCCCTACCTAGTTGCTCAGTTGCTCGACGAGGCTACGCGCCTCCTGCACTTGGGCGATGAGGCCTTCCAGAGCCTCGGACACGACATTGACGTAGTAGCGCGCTTCTTCCCACTCTTGCTCTTCCAGGCCCTCTCGGATGCCAGGGATGGTTTTGACGCCGTAACCGGTGTAGAAGCCGGGGGCGTAGACCTGGTGGCGGTACCACTCTCGATTGGGAAGGCCTTCGTCGTGCGCGAGTCTTCGCTCCGACGTGTACAGGAGTTGGTTGAGCCGAGCTAGCTGCGGTTGTCCGTGGACGGCCGAAGAGCTCATCGTCGAAAGACGGCCGAGGGAGCTCTCGTAGGCTTCGCCAGCTTCGCGAAGCTTTTCGAGCGCTTCCGTGACGGCACCGAGATCGACGTCGGGCGCAGAGTCGCGCGCCGCGTGGGCCTGTTCGATCTCGTTGACGTATCGACTCATCGTGTCTGCAAGGTCGACGAAGTTGAAGGGGAGAACCGTGGCGTCCGCGAGACGCAGGATCGTGGTCCCGACGGTCTGGGACATCGCGCGTCCGAACAAGAACTCGCCGTCCGAGTGCTTTTGATACCAGGTGAACGAATCGTAGTTCGAGTGATAAACGCCGCCGTTGCTGTCGCCGCCGAAGCCAAGGTTGAGAGAGGCCATCGTGAGGTGATCGAGGAACACCGTGTAGTCGGAGCCGGAGCCCAGGGCTCCGATCCGCAAATCGTCGCTCTGTTCGATTTCGGCACGTGCATCGTCGTCGTCGGCGGAGTCGAGTCGGCGCGCGCGCGCGGCGTCCCAGACGCTCATGCCTCGTTCGGGGTCGTCGATGTCGCGTGCGACGTCGTTGACGAACTCTTGAAGCGTGTGGCTGCCGCTCATGTTGAGCCAGCCCTTGCCGGTACTGTCGCTGTTGATGTAGATGACGCCCTTTTCCATGAGCTCGTCTTTGTGGGTCTCGGCCCATTCGGTCGAGCCGAGGAGCCCCCATTCCTCTCCATCCCACGACGCGAAGACAATCGTTCTCTTGGGCTTCCATCCTTGTTTGACGAGCTCGGCGAACGAGCGCGCCGTCTCCATCAATGCCACATTGCCGCTCGTTGGGTCATTGGCGCCGTTGTTCCATGCATCGTGATGGTTGCCATGGATGATCCACTGGTCCGGATACACGGCGCCATCGATGCGGGCGATGACGTTGTACAGAGGCCGGGTCTTCCACTCGAGTGCGAGCTTCAGCCGCACTTTCGACGGGCCAGGGCCGATGTGATACGTCATGGGTAGAGCGCCTCGCCAATCTTCGGGTGCAACTCTTCCGCGGAGGTGCTTCAAAAGAGGCAGTGCGTCTCCATAGGAGATGGGGAGCACCGGGATTTTGACCAACGTCTGGGCCTGCGCGATGTCCAGCCGCGGTTGGTCGGTCATGGCGCCGAACCCGGGGCTCAACGGATCTCCTGGGTGGATCGGCATATCCATGATGCTGCCCCGTTGTACGCCATGTTCCGGACGATAGGGGCCTTCTGGGTAAGTCAGACCTTGATAGAAACCGTCGTCTCGTGGGTCGGAGTAGATGAGACAGCCGACCGCCCCATGAGTTTGCGCCAGTTTGGCTTTGATCCCGCGCCAGCTGCGACCGTAGCGTGCGATGACGATCTTTCCCTCGACGTCGATGCCCCACTCGGCGAGTTGTTCGTAGTCCTCTGGAGTCCCGTAGTTCACGTACACGAGTTGTGCGGTGACGTCGCCTTCCGCGGCGTAGGCGTTGTAGGTGGGGAGCTGCTCAGCATCGGCGGAGTCTTTGTCGTTAGAGAGTGCTACGTAGGATTCGGGCTCGACGAGCTCGACGTGGCGTTCGGTCGGTAGCGGCATCAGCGCCTGCGTTTCTTCGATCCACGCGTTGAGCCCCCACGATTGGAACTGAGCCAAGATGTAGTCCGCGACTTTCTTGCTGCCGGGAAGCCCTGCGATGTGTGGCTCTTCGGTAATGGTCCGCATGTACTCCCGCAGATTTGCAGGCTGCGGCAGGGCTCGCAGTTTTTCCTCCCAAGCGCGCTGCTGGTCGACTTCGTCCGCGAGGAATCCTTTGATGTCCTCGGCGGCGAATAGAGAAGACGCCGCGGTGAGGGCGACGACGAGGCCGACGAGCTTCGAAAACGTGTGACGGTCCGACATTCTTGATTCAGCTCCTTTGTTCGTTATGCCGCTTGTTAAACAGTTGAGCCCCTTGTTAGTCCGAGGTCGCTTTCTTGAGAAGCTCGACGACGTCGTCGAGACCTTGCCGCTCGGCGTAGGTGGTCAGTCGAGTCGACTCCTCTTGGTCGAGTCGGGCACCTCGATGCAGGAGGCTCTCCATGAGATCGGAAAACGCACCTTCCGCGGCGGCGGTCAGCGCAGTGCGGCCCTGGTTGTCCGCAATGTTCACGTCGGCGCCCGCCTCCGCGAGACGCTCCACTAGCCGAGTGTGTCCCTCCTCGGCAGCCTTGAGCAGAGCGGTGGCTCCGCGGCGGTTCTTCGCGTCGACCGAAGCGCCCTGTTTCAATGCCAGCTCGACGATGGGTTCGTAGCCGCCGTGCGCGGCGGCGATGAGCGCCGTTGTTCCGTTCTCGGCGGCGGAATCCACCGCCGCAGTTCGGGCCAACAACGTGCGAACGAGCTCGACATGACCTCCGGCGGCGGCGAGAATCAACGCGGTCCGCCCGAGGCCATCGCGACCGTCGATCGGGGCTCCGTGCTCGAGCATCGTTTCCGCGAGTGGAAGATTTCCGTACATAACGCTGCGGAGAAAAGGGTCGAGTCCATGGCGGTCTTTGCGCAGCGCATCGGCGCCGGCGTCGAGCAGGAGGTCGACGAGCGCTCGGTTGCCCACTGAAGTCGCGGTCATGAGAGCGGTCGCGCCGTCATCACGGGGTTTGTTCACGTCGGCGTCGAGCTCGATGAGTCTGGCGGCGAGCTCGGCATTTCCCGATTCGGCCGCAAGCATCAGCGCGGTCGTTCCGTCTTTGTCGTGGACGTCGACGGGAACGCCGAGCTCGAGCAAGAGGACGACGACGACGTCTTTGGCTTCGACGACGGCGAGGGTCAAGACGGTATGTCCGTCGTCGTTGTGAGCCGTGACACTCGCACCGGCCTCGATCAGGAAGCGTACGGTCTCGATTTGCCCGTTTTGACACGCCACCATGAGCGGCGTGTTCGATTTGCGGTCTTTGGCTTCGATGTCACCGCCGCGAGCCAAGAGTATTTCCAGAATCTCGGTTTGGCCCGCGAAAGCGGCGGCGCCGACTGGAGTGACACCGAGCACGTTGCGTGCGTTTGGCTGTGCACTGGCGTCGAGCAACGCGGTCACGATGTCGAGGTGGCCCTCCTGTGCCGCGAGCATGAGAGCGGTTGCACCCTGTCGGGCGCGCTCTTCGACGAAGACTCCGTCGGCGAGACGCTTTGCGACGGTAGGCAGGTCACCAGCGAAGGCTGCCTCGTGGAGAGTCGGCTCGGGGACGCGTTTTTTGAACAACCCCAGAATCAGCAACGGCATAGTCGTCGGGAGTTTACCGCGAACGGACGACTGGTGCCTTCTTGAAATCCTCCTTTCGGAGACCGTGCCGCTTCATCATCCCAAACAGGGTGCGCTCGTTGAGTCCGGCGCGGCGCGCGCTCTCTCCGATACGGCCGTGGCTGGCTTCCAGAACGCGCTTCAAGTAGTCGCGCTCGAATGCGCTTAGGAGCTCCTCGCGGCCGCGAGAAAACGGTTTGTCGAGGAACGGCTCCCAGTTCGTGGTGCTGGCGCGTGGAGGTGTTGGCGTTTCGGTGTCGTCGATGGTCCAGCTTTCGCCGCCGCGAAGATCGGCGATACGGATCTCGGATCTCGGCGCGAGGAGCACGGCTCGCTCGATGACGTTGATGAGCTCCCGAACGTTACCGGGCCAGTGATGCCGCTGCATGGCGTCCATCGCATCGGGACGAAAGGCGACGACGTTTCGTCCGAGCTGCCTCCGGCTGCGCTCGAGAAACGCCCGAGCCAGATCCGGCAGGTCTTCGAGACGTTCCCGCAGCGGTGGGACGGTAAGGGTCACGACGGCGAGTCGGTAGTACAAATCGGGTCGGAATCGCTGCTCGTCGAGCTCGCGCTTCACGTCGCGGTTCGTCGCCGCCATGATTCGGACGTCGATCTCGATCGGCTTTTCGCTACCGACACGCCGGACGCGGTGGTCTTCGAGGACCCGGAGTAGCTTTACCTGCAAATGGAGCGGCATCTCGCCAATCTCGTCGAGGAAGATTGTGCCGTGGTGAGCGAGCTCGAAGTAGCCGCGGCGCGCCCGCGTGGCGCCGGTGAACGCGCCCTCTTCATGTCCAAACAGCTCGCTCTCCAGTAGCGTCTCCGGCAGGGCCCCGCAGTTGACGGTGATAAAGGGGCCCGCACTGCGCCTACTCTCCGAATGAATGGAGCGAGCGAGCCGCTCCTTGCCGACCCCGGTCTCCCCCAGGATAAGAAGAGCGCTATCGCCCTTGACAACGCGCCGCGCCATTTGGAGGAAGCGTTGCATCGTTGGGCTCTGCGAAATGAAATCGTCCAGCGTGGATCTGTTTTCTGCGCGTTCCGCGCTCAAACGTCCGAGGACCTCGTCACCCTGGCGGCGAGCGAGCGAGATCAATGCGTCGCCGAGAACGGCGTCGTCGAGTCCCAGCCACAAGACCGCGATCGCCCCAGAAGCGAGAAGTTCCGCGCGCTGGTTCGGTTTGTCCTCCTGGGAGACGACGATCACCCCTGGGTGCTCGGGCAGGCCTTGTAAGGAGCCAAGGAATTCGCGGAGCGAGGTCGGAAGAAGAGTTCGGTCGACGAGCAGCAAGTCGAAGTCTTCCCGGGTTAGCGTCTCCCAAAGCTCGTCCAGGTCGCGGGCGCGCGAAGTTGCAATCTCCCCGCCTCGAAGGAGAACTTCCAGTCGAGCGGCGCTTGCGTCGTCCTGCACCGCTATCAAAACTCGGGTCAACATGGCCGATTGCCTCCAAAATTGAGTGGAATCGGCATTTTATACCCGACGTTATCGGGTGTCAATCACCGATCGGAGATCGATGACGTATCGAGAACCTAATGCAATCAACAGTTTACGGGGGGACTCCGTTGGCTCTTTTCTTGCTGTAGAAATGGAGCGGAGGAGCAACTTATGAAGCTGAGATCGCATCGAAGTGCCGGCTCACGGCCTCAACTCATTGATGAGCGCAAACCCTTGCGCCCGGTTCACGTGGCGGATAAACGACGACCGGTCAAAGTGATCGAGCCGATCTCTTTGGGTGGCGATATCGTCCCGGCGCGCCAGCGCCGTTAGGTCACTGCAGCGCGAATTCGGGAGCCCAGCGCTCCGACCCAGAAAATCGTCAGGGTGCCGACGACCGTCGTCATCTGCACGTGCAACGGGCTTCGCCACGGGGAGCCGTCTGGGAGATTGGGTGAGAGCGTCATCCACAGGATGACGAGGACGCCGACGGAGACGGCGATCATCGCCTCCGGACGCTGCGACTTTCGCCCGAACACTCCGAGGAGGAAGAGCCCGAGCATCCCCCCTGCGAACACTCCCGAAAGCGTCCACCACGCGTCGAGCAGGCCCTGGACGCCAATCATCGCAAGCGCCGTCGCGGTGCCGAGCGCACCCGCACCCGCTGTCGCGCCGTAGAGCACTCGCATCGCCTGCTGGTCGGAGGCGGCAGGCCGGACCCAACCCCGGTAGAAGTCTTCGAGGACGACCGTTGCTGAGCTGTTGAGGCTGGTATCGATGCTGCTCATCGCGGCGGCCATCAAGGCGGCAAGGAGCAAACCCGCCAAGCCCGTCGGAAGGCTGTTCGCGATGAAATGCGGGAAGGCCCGGTCCCCCAGGAGTCCTGGCTCCGGGAACACCTGGTAGAACGCGAAGAGTCCGGAGCCGATGAAAAAGAAGAGCAGGGATATCGGGAGGTACAAACTCGCGGCGATCCACACCGAGCGTTTCGCGTCGGCCTCGTTCCGCGCGGCGTGATATCGCTGCACGAAGCTTTGGTCGATGCCGAAATTGGTCAAGTTGATGAAGACGCCGTAGAGGAGCACGACCCAGATTGTCGAGCGTGTGAAGTCGAGCTCAGAACTTCCAAGACTGAATTTCCCGGCCGAAGCGGCAATCTCGAAAAGCTGTCCAGGCCCTTGCGGCATCGCCGCGAGCAGCAGGACGACGACTAACAATGCCCCTGCCGTCAGGATGACGCTTTGCACTGCGTCCGTCCAGATAACGGCCTCGATCCCGCCCAGAAGCGTGTACAGCGTGACCAAAACCCCGGTCCCGAGGATAATCCCGGGCACCGACCACCCGGTGAACTCCGACAGAGCGAGCGCGACACCGAACAAGATCGTGCCGACCCGCGCGAGCTGGGTTAGCAGGTAGCAAACTGTCGCGTAGGTTCGGGCCCAACGGCCGAATCGTCGTTCGAGATGCGTATAGGCCGAAATCTCTCCTGTGCTGCGATAGAAGGGGACGAAATAACGCACTGCAATCCAGGCGGCGATCGGAAGGGAAAGACTGAACAAGAACGCGTTCCAGTTCGACGCGTACGCTGAGCCGGGAACTCCGAGAAACGTGTTGCTACTGAGATAGGTTCCGAAAAGCGAGAGCCCCACCGTCCATGAACGAAGTCGTCCTCCTGCCGAGGTAAATCCCTCGGGTGTCCGGCTCATTCGGGAAAACGACAGGCCGAGCGCGACCACTCCGAGCAGGTAGAGGATCAACACCGCGAGGTCCGCGGCGGGGAGGCGGTTCATAAGCGAAAAAGACTATCACGCGGGTGGATTCCCCAAATGAGGTGGGCCGTTTCTTCCTCAGCTCGTGGAGGCATGCCGCCAAATCACTGCTTCCCAGCCTTTTGGAGCGTTAACGAGCTCGTGTTGCGTCGAGCCCGTTGCGGGTGAGTCGTCAAAATGAATATTTTTATCTTGCAGCCCAAATGCGGTATGGCGCTTGTCA
>CAMYKY010000070.1:7118-37059 GCA_947259165.1 uncultured Acidobacteriota bacterium
CGGGACGGTCTCTAGCACCCGTCGAAGTAGGGTGACTTGGCGGTGAGTGCCGGTCTTGTGCTGCATGTTCTTGATGTGAAGACGAACTGTGTGGATGCTAATCGCGAGTGTCGCGGCGATCTCGTCGACACCGTGACCCAACGCGAAAAGCGAGCCGACGCGAGCCTCCGCCGGGGACAGCTCGAACGCGTCTGCAAGCAGCTCCGGCTCCATTGAACGCTGCTGTTGATCGCTCGAGATATAGGCAACCGCGCGATCGGAGCCGAGCGCGCGAAGCCACAGTGTCGCCCCGCAGCTCAGCTTGATGCAGGCGAGGGAGCGTTGGCTGTCGGTCATGGCTGTTGTGAGACGGGCGCGGAAACAGGCGTCAATGTCGCGGTCAATGACGCGAATCTTCCCGTCATCCTGGACGACGCTGCACGGCCCGTCGAGATAGTCGAGTGCGGCACGATTCGCGTGGTGCACCGCGCCGTCGCCGTCAAGCAGCATCATCCCGGTGCAAAACTCGTCGAGACACGCACCGAATGTGTCTTGCTCACGGCGTGCAGCTTCGAGCCTGAAGTGAAGTGTCAATGCCCGGTGCAAATGGGGTAGAACCGTGCGCAGGAGCGTCCGATCCGCGGGACGTAGCGCCCGTGACGCGTCCGTGAACACCTCGATACCTTTCTGTGAGGAGCCTTCCCGGGGGAGTTGGGACCACTCGTCCACGATTTCATCTGCGACCCAAGCGATGGAAAAGCTGTGTCGCGAAAGCGCCTTGGTCTTGAATATATGGCTCGGGTTGAGAAGGGTAAACCCGGTTTCAGGCGTCTCCAAGCTCACGTAGCGCGTAGGACCGAAGCCGTGGAGGACGACATTCGAGCGGCGGTGGTCGAGCTTGGACGCCAAGTCCTCGAACCATCGAGGCCAGAGAGTCGGCTCCGCCGCGGCCGCGTAGGCGAGCTCGATGAGGGCGAGGGTCGGCCGCTCGGACGCAGGGTGCTGGTGGAGGTGCGGGCTCCAGGGGGTCATGGGGGTCTCCTCCCAAGTGGGAGGACGGACGGACTTCCCGAAATCTACGGAAAAAACTAGCCAGGAAGCAGAGGATTGGGACACACGACGGGGCCCCGGTGACACGGAGGGTGCACGGAAGACACGAACAAATTCTCCGCCGCGTCCGGTCGCGACTTCGTGTCTCCGGGGTGCGTCTGAATTCTATGACTCAGGTCGTCGCGGCGTTCAGTTGACCCCCCCGCTCAGGGTTATGCCGAAGAAGAGCTCGCGTCCGGGAGAGGGCTCGTAATAGCGGCGCCCGAACGAGTTCGGGATCGTCGAGCTGTTGTAGCGTTCGTCGAACACGTTGTCGATACCGAAGAACGGACTCAGATCGACACCGTTCCACTGACGAGCCAGCGCGAAACGCAGGTGTACGACGTGTGAGGCCCAGTTGGATTCCGAGTTGTCGTTGTTCACTGCGTAGGCATCCATGAACTCATAGTTCACGACCGAGCGGAGGCCGGAGACCGTGTAGCTCAGCTCGGCAAATACACGATGGGGCGGTGCGCCAGGTTCCTGGTTGCCCGTGTGATCCGCGTCGTCGGCCACGAAGTCCGTGAACTTGAAGTCCTGGTAGGTGTACGCCAACCGAGTCTTGAGGCGCTCCGCCGGGGTCCAGTCCAGGAGAAGCTCGACGCCGTTGCGCTTCGACTCGCCAGCGTTCCTGAAGAAGAGCTGCTCATCCTCCCGCTCGAACTGAATCAGCGTGTTCTTGAGCTTAGCGAAATACACTGCGACACCGTACTGCAGCCGGGCGTCCGGGACGAGCCCCCGTAATCCGAACTCGATACTCTCTAGATCCTCGGGCTCGAGATCGGGGTTGAAGCCGCCTTCGCCCGTCTCGCGGTTCGATAGCTCGACGGTCGTCGGCGTTTGGTACGCCGTGGCGTAGTTGGCGTACAGGTTGAGCTCGTCGGAGGCCGAGTAGGTCACCCCGGCCATCGGGCTAAACGCGTCCATCGTTCTGCTTCCGGACTGATCACCGTCACTCATGAACTGATCGTCTACGCTGAAGTCGAAGTAGTCGTACCGAATGCCGGCGGTCACGGTCCATCTCGAGGCCGGCTGCAAGTTCACCACGGCGAACGGCCCGAGCGATAAAACGTCTTCTTGCTGGTCGACCGACTTGTCTCCCGGCTGCGCGAACCCGTCGTTGCCAACTCCTTCGTTGGCGAACTCGGTCCGGCCGTCGGCTTGGGAAGACAAGTCCACTCCTGTCGTCCACGTGAGCGGAAACGTGCCGAGTCGTGCGCTGCCGCTGTACTCCGACCTGAAGCCGGCGCCGACACGCCCGAGCTCGATGATCCGAAACGGAATCGAGTTGTTGACGTCGCGCCACATTCCCCAGCCGCTCGCGCGAAGCGACTGGCCGTTGCCGAAGCGATGCTCGAGCGCGACCCCGCCTTGTCCCTGCGTCGCGCCCTCGCCCCAGTTCTGATCGATGGCGAGTTGCCGGACGCTCGTGGGATCGTCCATGGCGTCGGCGCGCGTCAGCGTCGACGAGCTCTCGCCCCACGGGAGGTCGAATAGATTGAAGATGCCTCGGATCTCCGTTTGTGGTGACAGCTCCCCGCGGATGACCACGTTGGCCTGACGGATCTCTCCAGCGCTGTGGTCGCGGTAACCGTCAGTAGCGATCCGGCTCACATCGACGAGGTAGCCGAGACGACCGGAGGTTCCTTGCAAATTGACGGATTGGCGTTGGTAGCCGTAGCTGCCAAATTGGAAGTCTGGGGTGACGACGAGTTGACGAGAGGACGGGAACTCGGTGCGAAAATCGACGACCCCTCCGGCGGAGTTCCCGTAAAGCACTGAGCTGGGGCCGCGGATAACCTCGATCCTTCCGGTGGATCCCATATTGATGTTGGTGGGCTGCGTCGTTCCGTCGGCGGTCGTCAGGGGGATCCCATCCTGAATGAGCTGAACCCCTGACATGCCGAAGCCTCTCGGCAGAGGGGACCGGATGTTGAGCCGGATGCCGCCTGTCTTGCTGAAGTCGTTACGGTTCGAGGCATACACGCCCGGAATACCGCGAAGCGACTCGGCGGGAGTCCACCTGCGCTGACCGTTTTGGATCTCTTCGCCGACAACGACGTCGACGGCTTTCGGAACCACGGACAACGACTGCTCCGCGCGCGTTACCGTGACCGTTTCGCTAATCGCGGCAATCTGCAACGTCAGGTCTAACGTTTGGGGCTCACCCATCGTGACCGTGAGCCTGGCGACCTCGCTGCGAAAACCCGGCAGCAGCGCTAGCAGATCGTAGTCACCGGGCTTGAGCGCGGAGAACTCGTAATATCCACGCGCGTCGCTGAGAGCGGACGAAAGGGCGCCCGTTTGCCGGTTCGTGGCGGTGACGGTCGCCTCGACCAGCGCCCCTCCTGCTTCGTCTCGGAGCGTCCCACTGAGCTGCGCCGGTTCCCGTTGAGCGAGCGCGCTCACTGTGAATCCGCAAGACAGCAACCAGATCACCCACAATGCCATGGAGCGGTACTTCATCGAGTCGTCCTCTAGTTTCTTTGGTGAAAGCCCCTCAACGTGCGGCAGGATAGCACAACGCCAGCCGCAGGCCCCACCCATCAAGCGCCATCAGGTGAACGATTTCCCCCTCACCCGGAGAGCTTCGCTCTCCGACCTCTCCCCCTGGGGGGAGAGGTCGATGGCGCGCAGCGCCATGCCGCGTATGGGCGGGAGCGGCCGATCTCCGCCTACCGATTCTGAACGAACTGCCAACCGAAGCGGCCCTTGATGCACAGGTGGCCGTCAGTCACGTCGTGATCCGTGGGGGAGGTGACGCGGACAATTTCGTTGTCCTGCACTCGTAGCTCGAGGTTGCAGCCGACGCCGCAGTAGGAGCAAACGGTTCGCGTCACGGATTGGCTCGCCTCATCCCAGGTGCCCGCCTCGCGGTGATCGTGCTCGGGTTTGAACATGAGCGCTCCCGTCGGGCACACTCCGATGCAGTTGCCGCAGTACACGCACGCTGAATCATCGAGGCGGGTATTGAACTCCGTAGAGATCCGCGCGTCGAAACCGCGGCCGGCGGCGGAAATTGCGAAGGAGTTCTGGGCATCGACACCACAGGCTTCAACGCACTTGTAGCAGAGAATACAGCGGCTGTAGTCGCGCACGTACATCTCGTCGTGGATCTTGACCGGCTGGGCCACAGTTTCCGCCGTCGCTCCGTCGGGAGCGTGGTGGTGCCCGGTGCGGCGCCGGTCGCGCTCGCCCTCCGCACTTGCAGGTGCCGTCTTGCCGAATTTTTCGGGCTCCGCGTCGTAGCGCTTCATGAAACCTTGGATCTCGTCGTTCGCGAGTGACATGTCGACTGAAGATGCGAGGAGCTCGAGCACGAGCTTCCGACTGTGGCGCACGCGCTCGCTGTCAGTCTGAATCTTCATGCCCGGCTCGGCCTGGCGCGAGCACGCGGGCACGAGCGTGCGCGAGCCCTCGAGCTCGACGACGCAAACGCGGCACGCGTTGACCGGCGTCAGGTTCTCGAGGTAGCAGAGCGTCGGGGTCTCGATGTTGTGTTCCCGGCATGCGTCGAGAAGCGTTGCGCCTTCGTTGACGGTGACGTCGTTGCCATCGATCGAGATCTCTACTTGCCTGTCACTCATGAGTCGCTGTCCTTGGTTGTCAGTAGGTTTCTCGCAAGCGCGGATTGGATCGCGCTCGCCGCCGTATGTCCTAGCCCGCAGATTGAGGCATCTTTCATCACCAGAGCGAGCTCGTCGATCAGCGCAGTGTCTGCCGCGCCGTTGCCGTTACTGCGCGCCATGCGCTGGAGCGCTTCCTCGACTCGAACGGTGCCGACCCGGCACGGGACGCATTGGCCGCAGGACTCGTCGCGAAAGAATGCGGCGACTCGCAAAAGAGTGCCGGTCATGTCGGCATGCTCGTCGAACACCATCACGACCCCCGAGCCCAGCGAAGCTCCAACCTCGCGGGTTCCTTCAAACGTCAGCGCGATATCGAGCTCGTCCGGTCCGAGAAACGTTCCGGCAGCGCCTCCGAGCAATACGGCTTGAATGTTGTCCGTCGCACCCGATTTATCCAGGAGCTCTCTTAGCGTCGTCCCGAAGGGCACTTCATAGAGACCGGGTCGCTCTACGTTCCCCGACAGGCAAAAAAGCTTGGGGCCGGTCGAATCCTTGGAGCCGAGTGCGGCGAAAGCGGGCCCGCCGTCGCCCACGATATCGAGCACGTTCACGAGGGTCTCCACATTGTTGACGACCGTGGGTTTACCGAAAAGCCCCACTTGAGTTGGAAATGGTGGCTTGTTGCGCGGCTCGCCGCGGAATCCCTCTATGGAGTTGAACAGCGCCGTCTCCTCCCCGCAAATGTAAGCACCAGCGCCGCATCGGATCTCGATGTCGAAGCGGAAGCTGCTACCCATCACATCGGCACCGAGAAACCCTCGACGGGTGGCCACATCGATTGCGTTTTGAAGGCGTTTCTTCGCGAGGGGATACTCGCCGCGGATGTACAGGAACCCGCGCTGCGAGCCGGTCGCGAAGCCGGCGATCGTCATCGCCTCGACGATCGCGAAGGGGTCCTCCTCCATGAGAACGCGGTCTTTGAACGTGCCGGGCTCAGATTCATCTGCGTTGCAGACAATGTAGTGCGGGGTGGCTGGTGCTTTCGCGACCGCGTCCCATTTGATGCCCATCGGGAACGCCGCGCCTCCCCGGCCGCGGATCCCGGAGTCTTTGACCTCACGAAGAATGGCGTCTGCTCCGATGCTCACGGCGCGGCGCAGCGAGACGTAGCCGCCGTGCTCGCGATAGTCGTCGAGACTCGTTGGGTCACACACCCCGACGCGGCGGAGTAGGCGTAGCCCCTCCTCGCGAGAGCCTTGCGTTTGCGGGGTCGACGGCTTGGGCTCTGGCCGGTCAGCGCCGCCTTCGAGTCCACTGCGAATTGCGTCCGCGTCCGCTGCCGTCAGCGTCCGGTCCTCTTCGCCCGCGAGTTGAAACAACACTGCTGGGCCGCGCTCGCATTGGCCGAGGCAGGGGCTCCGATGCCATGTGTCCGGCTCGAGCGTTGCCTCGAGCTCGTTGCAAAGAGCGTCGGCGCCTTTCAACTTGCACGCGATGTCGTCGCAAACGTGAGCGATCCGCTTCGGGCGTTTCTCGGTGGACAAGAGCGCGTAGAACGTTGCCACCCCGTATGCCTCTGCGGGTGGCACCGTGAGGCGGCGACAGACGTAGTTCAATGCACCGGCGCTGATCCACCCGATCTCGCCTTGTACGGCGTGGAGTGTGGGAAGTAGTAGGTGACGCTTGTTCTCTGCTGCTTCGCGTCCGCCACGGATGACGTGCTCTTCGAGCGGCTCACCCGGTTTATCGCTTGCGTCGGCTCGGCCCAAAAGAGTGTCGACCGCCGCACGCTCGTCCTCGGTTGGAGAGGCGTCCATCCAATGTAAATCCATGATGTCGTTCCTAGGTTGCGTCGATGCGAATAGCCGTCGCCTTGAACTCCGACGTGCCGGACTTCGGGTCCCAAGCCTCGATGGTGAGTTGGTTGGTGTCCACTTCGTCGGGAAAATGCAGGGTCATGAACGCCAGTCCCGGGCGAAGGTTCTCGTCGAAACGCACTGGCGCCTCGACGGAGCCCCGGCGGGAGGTGACTTTGACCCGCTGGCCCTCCGAGACGTTGTAGCGTTTCCCATCTGCGGGAGAGAGATCGAGCGTTTCTCCCTCGCGAATCGGCGAAGCGAAGCTTCCGGTCTGGACTCCGGTGTTGTAGGAGTCGAGGCGACGTCCCGTGGTGAGGCGGATTGGGTACTCTTCGTTGAGCTCGTCCACTGGGGGGACTTGCTCGACCGGTGTGAACGGCGCCAGCCGTCCCTCCGCGGGCCGCTTCCACAGCCGGCCGTGAAGGAACGGGCTCCCAGGATCGTCCGTGTCGCGGCACGGCCACTGGAGCCCGCCAAGCTCTTCTAGCCGGGCGTAGGTCATGCCTTGATGGAGCGGCGAGAGGCTTCGAAGCTCGTTCCAAGCGTCTTCGGCCGCCGGATTCTTCCAGTCGTGTCCCAGCGCGTTGGCGAGCAAGCACACGATCTCGATGTCGTCTTTCGCGTCACCCGGGGCGCTGAGCGCTTTGCGAACTCGCTGCACGCGGCGCTCGCTGCTCGTGACGGTCCCGTCGGTCTCGGCCCATGCGGCAGAAGCAGGGAAGACGACGTCAGCGAGCTCGGCGGTCTTCGTCAAGAAGAGATCCTGCACCACGAGATGCTCCAACCCTTGCAGAAGTTTCGTCGCGTGGGCTGCGTCCGCTTCCGACTGCGCCGGATTCTCGCCGATGATGTAGAGGCTTTTCAGGTCTCCACGCTCCATCGCCTCGAACATGAGCGAGAGATGCCATCCACTCTTGTCCGGCAGCGTCACGCCCCACGCTTTCTCGAATTTTGCGCGGTGCTCGGGATTCTCGACATCCTGGAATCCAGGAAATTTGTTGGGAAGCGACCCCATGTCGCCCCCACCTTGGACGTTGTTTTGTCCACGGAGCGGGACGACGCCCGAGCCCCAGCGGCCCACATGGCCAGTCAACAGCGACAGATTGATGAGTGCCAGGACGTTGTCGGTTGCGTTGTGATGCTCGGTGATCCCCAGAGTCCAACACAGCTGCGCCCGGTCCGCCTTCGCGTACGCGTGCGCCATCTCCTGGATGCACTCGCGAGGCAAGGAGGTGATCTTCTCGGCGTATTCGAGCGTGTAGGGCTCGACGGATGCCTGATATGCGTCGAAATCCGTGGTCGCGTTGTCGATGAACGCTTGGTTGTGGAGTCCGGCGGCGAGGATCTCTCGGCCTACCGCGTTCGCGAGTGCGATGTCGGTCCCGACGTCGAGACCGAGCCAAAGGTCAGCCCATTGCGCAGATGACGTGCGGCGAGGGTCGACGACGAAAAGCTTCGCACCGTTATGGATGCCCTTCAGGAGGTGATGGAAGTAAATGGGGTGCGCCTCTCGGGCGTTCGAGCCCCAAAGGATGATGACATCCGTCTCCTCGACCTCCTGGTAGGAGCTCGTCCCACCGCCTGCTCCGAAAACGCGCGCCAGACCGGCGACGCTAGGAGCGTGTCACGTACGGTTACAGCTATCGATGTTGTTGCTGCCCATGACGACACGCGCGAACTTCTGTGCCATGAAGTTCATCTCGTTCGTCGATTTGGAACAGCTGAACAGCCCGAACGATGTCCCATTGTGCTTTTCGAAGCCGCTCGCCGCACGCTCGATCGCCTCGTCCCAGCTGGCCGTTCGAAGCGAGCCGCCCTCGCGAACCATCGGCCGCGTCAACCGCTTGTAGTCCTTTTTCATAGCGCCCACCTTTCGCGCGCGATTTTATCACGTAGGATGAGGCATGCCTGTGAGGCTTTTCGGCGTCATGATCGTGACGTTTCTCGTCGGGGGGCTGAGTTGTCGATCCCGCTCGCCCGAACCCCTCGTTGTGCTCATTGGGCTGGACGGAGCCAGCCTCGATTTCGTAGATGAGCTACGGGCCCGAGGTGAGCTGCCGACGTTCGACCGGTTGATCCGGACCGGTGTTTCCGGACCGCTTCAATCATGGGCGTCGAAGCCGATCGTCAGCGAGAACTTGCGCCGCGGTTTTTGGTCTCCGATCGTCTGGACCTCGATCGCGACCGGGAAGATCCCGGAGAAACATGGTGTGCGCGATTTCGTGTTGCCCGTCCCGGGCTCGTCTTCGGTCTTCATCGGTGCGGAGGCGGGCCCTGCACGCGCCGTCGTTACACTGCCGGAGCTCGATGGAAGCGCTCCGTTGCGGTTGGTTTTGCGTTTGCGCTCGCACCGCCCGGTGGGCGAACAGAGCGTACAGATTTTTCTCAATGGCGAGCTGCTCGAGACCGTCCGCGTTCCGGTCGAATGGACCGAGCTCGGGGTGCCTATTTCTTCGGCCAGGCTCGTCCCGATCGAAAACGTGTTGGAGCTGGTCTTCTCTCGACAGCACGATCAGCGCGCTGCGGAGCTGGCCGTCGCAGCCGTCGAGGACGCTGATGGGCGAGTGGTGTTCTCGCTCGAGCCGGCGTATGCCCGCGAGCGTCTCGGAGAGGGATTTCTCACTCCCCGGGGCCGGCTGACCGAAGTGCAAAGCGTACACTGGCGTGCCCAGCCGGTTTGGAATCTGCTCGGTGAGGAGAGCATTCCTGTTGGAGTCGTCGGCTATTGGGGGACCTGGCCCGCGTATCCGGTCAACGGTTTTCTCGTTTCGTCCCGCATGGGTATTCGCGAACAAAGGACTGGGAGCGTGCGTCTCACGTGGCCGGAAGAGCTTGCCAAGCAGCTCGAGCCACTCGCACCGAACGTCGACGATTTGTCGACGACGTTCGAGAGTCTGGGAGTCGACCAATGCGAACCGCGTTTGATTGATTCGCAGTCCGTCCTGAAGAAAATCCTGATTCAGGACGAGTACTACGTACGAATCGCCCAGGAGCTGCTGCCCAGAATGGATTCGGGGCTCTTTACGATCTACCTACGCTCGATCGACGTGGCTGGCCACCCGACGCTTCATTGGCGCCACGGTGCACCGATTCCCGAAGGCTGCCCCGAGTCGGTCCGCGGTGTGATGGACGCGACGTATGGGCAAATCGATCGATGGCTCGCGGAAGTGCTCGAAGCGCTTCCGCGTCGTGCGACGGTCGTGCTGGTCTCCGATCACGGCATGCAGCCGATCGAAGGCGGAGGGCACCACGCGCCGTTCGGGATGTTTGTCGCGAGCGGAGACGGTGTCCGAAGCGGGGGGACGTTCCGGGGTTCGACGGTGCTCGATGTAGCTCCGACGCTGCTCCATCTTCTCGGAGCATCGGTTCCGCTCGATATGGACGGAAAGGTGCTAGCGTCGATCTTCGAAAGCTCGTGGCTGGCCTCGCACCCGCCGCGCTACGTAGATGCGGATACGTCGCTCGAGCTCGAGGCCGGCGGACCCGTGGAAGCGAGTGAGGACGCACTGGAACAGCTGAGGGCGCTGGGTTATATCGAATAATCTCTGAGCCCCCGGCGCGGCCACCAGGCTCGACCTAGTGCCCGTGCCCTCGTGCGTGCCCGTGCCCGATTTCTTCTACGTGGGCGACGCTTCGTCGCGCCCCAACGATGGAACGCGGAACGCCCCGGTCTCGTATACTCCGAAGGATGGCGGACTCCGAGCCTATTTCCAGGACGCAAATCGGGCACGCACGCGGGCACGGGCACGTTCACGGGTTGTTCTACTTGGGTGGGTTTGTGGTGCACTTGCCAGATTTACGGCTTCGGGAGAGGTCGGTATGATCCAAGACATCCAAATCGGTCTGCGCCAGATTAGAGCCCGCCCCGGGTGGGCGGTGGCGATCATCCTCGTGCTCGCCATCGGTATTGGCGCCAATACTGCAATGTTCTCCGGGTTCGAGGCCTGGGTTTTACGGCCGCTCGATTTCGACGACCCGGAAGGTCTCGTCAGTTTGAACGAATCACAACCGCGATTGGGGCGGGATCGCCTCAGCGTCTCTCCGCGCAATCTTGGCGATTGGATCGAGCGGCAAAGCTCGTTCGAAGCCGTCGCGGCGTTCCGCAACGACCAGATGAACTTGAACGACGAGGAGGAGCCCGCGCGCCTCGAGGGAACCCGGGTATCGGCCGCTCTTTTTCCACTGCTCGGGAAATCGCCGGTCCAGGGACGCAACTTTGCGGAGACCGAAGACCGTCCGGGACAGGCTGCGGCCATCGCGCTCATTTCCGATCGCATGTGGCGAGAACGCTTCGAGTCGGACCCGGACATCGTCGGGCGTACGATACGCCTCGACGGCATCGTGCGAGAGATCGTCGGTGTCATGGAGCCCTACTTCGCGTTTCCGGAATGGTCGGACGTTTGGATTCCGCTCGGGCTCGACGTCGACGACGGTGAGCGGAGCTCCCGGTGGTTGAGAGTCGTGGCGCGTCGACGCGAAGGCGTCAGCCTCGAGGCGGCGAACGCGGAGCTCGCCACGATCGCGGCATCCTTGGCAGAGCAATACCCGGAGGCCAATCGCGGATACTCCGCGAAAGCCATTTCATTGCGTGAGGAATTCGTCCCACCTGTCATCGAAGTCGCACTCACGGCGTCGCTCGCTTCGGGTATCTTCGTGCTTCTGGTGATTTGTGCGAACGTTGCGAGCTTGATCCTGGCTCGAGCGGCTGCCCGAAGCCGTGAGACTGCGGTGCGCGCGGCGCTCGGTGCGAGTCGTTATCGCTTGGTTCGGCAAAACGTAGTCGAGGGCATCCTGCTGGCGATTCCGGCGGGATTGTTGGGCGCGTATATCGGCCTTTTGGGCGTCCGCTCCATGCTTTCGTACGTGCCCGTCGATCCTCCGTACTTGTTTCGCATGGGGTTTAGTGAACAAGCCGGCGTGTATACGCTCTTGGTTTCATTGGTCGCAGGTGCGGTATGCGGGCTTGCCCCGGTGTTCCGAAGCTCCGGGATGCGACTGTTCGAAGGCTTGAAAAGCGGCGGCCGCGAAGGTGGTGGCAGAGAAGCGACACGGTTTCGTTCGGGGTTGATTGTCACCGAGCTCGCGCTTTCGACCGCTCTGCTCGTCGGCGCTCTCCTGATGATCAAGAGCTTCATCGCGATGCAAGCGATCGAGCCGGGCTTCCGTACGAAAGGAGTGGTGACGACCGAGCTGTCTCTGGGGGGCGAGGGAGGCGACGCGACCGACGATTGGGTTGCGCTCGGAGAGCGGCTCGCGACGACGATCGAAACGAAAGCTGGGGTCGAGACCGTGGGACTCACGAGCCACTTGCCGGCGGGACAAAGTTTCCGGACGTGGGGCCTCGTGCCACAAGACCGACCGCAGGAGCCAGGCGAAGATGTTCAGGCTACGTTGTACTCGGTGCTGGGCGACTACTTCGGCGCTATGGGAATGGCCGTCACCGCGGGACGCGATTTTACTGATCTCGAAAAGCGAGCTGGCGCTGATGTCGTCATCGTGAGCCGGGGGCTCTCGAAGTCTCTTTGGGGAGATGCGGACCCGTTGGGTCGTTCTCTGCGTGAGGCGGGCACCGAAGACGCCCCGTGGTTGACTGTCGTCGGCGTTGTGGGCGACGTCGACGTCGGGCGCGACATGGTGAGCTTTGGCAACATCCCGAGCGTTCAGAGCTACGTTCCCTACGGGCAGTCCCCGACGAGCGGGATTCATGTCGTGGTCCACACTCGAGGCTCGGCCACCTCTGGCGGAGTGGCCGCGGCGATGCGAGATTCGTTCCGCATGGCGGCTCCGGGATTGCCGTTTTCGGAAATCCTCACCATGGACGATGCGATGTTTCGCGTCCGTTGGGTATCGAGTTTCTTTAGCCGCCAACTCATCCTTTATGCGCTTCTCGCGACTCTGATCGCCGCAGTGGGTATTTACGGATTGACGGCTGACTCGGTTGCCCGTCGAACTCGCGAGCTTGCGATCCGACTGGCTCTGGGCGCCGAACGTGGAAGCTTGATTCGTTTGATACTGCGTGACGCCGCAGTCCTTGGCTGCGTCGGCGTTCTCCTCGGGCTCGTACTCGCATTTGCGCTGACCGGGTTCGCGTCTTCGATGTTTACGGGTGTCGGTGCGCGTGACCCCGCGATTTTCAGCTCGGTCGCCGTCTTGGTCCTCGCCGTGATCGTCGTGGCCGCCGTGTTGCCTGCGCGCCGCGCAAGTGGGCTGGATCCCATCGCTGCTCTCAGAACGGAGTAGGGATTGAGCGAGTTGTACGGGGTGAGCTCGGCCGATCCACTGACCTTCGCGCTCATTCCAGTTGTGCTCGCCGTCGTCTCACTCGGCGCGGTCTGCATTCCCGCGTACCAGGCTTCCACCTTGGACTCGACGCTCGCGCTAAGAGGCGAGTAAGTGTCTACTACGACACGATTCCGAGCGGCTCGCGCTCTCGCCAAGCGCCCCGGGTGAAGTCCGGGAAGTCGACAGGGAGCGAGCGGTTCGCGACCGAGCGCTCACTCAGTGGCGAGATCGCGGACCAGGCCGCGGCGTCGTAGACGTCCTGATCCAGCGGCAGGCCGTTGCGGAGGCAATACACGATCCGCCACATCATGACGAAGTCCATACCGCCGTGGCCGCCAGCGCGGACCGCTTCTTCACCGACGCGGGTCCACAGCGGGTGCTCGAACTCGGCGCGGTAGGGCTCGAGGTCTTGCCACTCGTGAGTTTCGCCGCGGCCTTCGATGGTGATGCGGTGCGGGTACCCGCCGAACATCCCGCGCGTGCCTTGAATCAGGTTGAGCCGACTGTAAGGCCGAGGTGTAGTGGTGTCCCACTGCACCATGATGCTCCGGCCCTTCGCCGTTTGGATGAGGCTGGTGTTCATATCGCCTGCGATATAGGTGGCCTGGTTTTGAGGGTGCTCCTTGGGGAAGTTATCCTTTGCGTACTGCGCTCGTCCCAGAGCAGGGGAGCTCATCGACGTCATGAAGTCGAACCGGTCGCCGCGGTTGATGTTCATGTACTGCGCGATCGGGCCGAGACCGTGCGTTGGGTAGATGTTCCCGTTGCGTTTTTCGTGGTGCGGCGTTCGCCACGCACCCGTCCCGCGCTCGGTGTCTTTCATCTGCTCGCGAAGGTCGTGAATATACGCGCCTTCGCCGTGCGTGAGCTCGCCGAAGAGTCCCTTCCGGCACATGTTGAGCACCATGAGCTCTTCGCGGCCATAGCAGACGTTTTCCATCATCATGCAGTGACGCCCGGTTCGCTCCTGCGTTTCCACTAGCTGCCAGCACTCGTCGAGCGTCACCGCCGCGGGAACTTCAATGAACGCGTGCTTGCCAGCTTCCATCGCGTGTACCGCCATCGGTGTGTGCCATCCCCACGGAGTCGAGATGACGACGGCATCGAGGTCGTCACGCTGGAGCATGCGACGGAAGTCTTCATCACCTCGAGAGTACTCATCAGGACGTGGAATGCCTTGCGCCTCGGCGTAGTCCAGGTGCTCGCGTGCGGTGGGCGCGTGGTTGTCGCAAAGCGCCTTGATTTCTACGCCGTCGAGCAAGAGAAGCTGCCGCAAGTGAAATCCTCCCCGCTCGCCGAGTCCGATGAGTCCCAAACGAACCGTTTCGAGTGGAGCGGCTCGGGGGGCGGCAGGGGCCGGGCGGCCTGCCAACGCAAAGGCGCTCATTCCTCCGACAGTCTTCAAGAACTCTCTGCGATTCGGCATGCGTGGTCTCCTCCCTGGAGTTGTGCGAAGTATACGAGTACCATCAGGCATTATGAAGCAAGGGCTGTTCGCACTCTGGATCCTGACTCTCGCCTGCTCTCCTTCCGAAGCGCCGGTGACGTCGACAGCGACGCTGTTTCACGGCATGACCGTGATCACTGGAGACGGTAGCTCCGCAATCGAAAACGCTGCCATGGTCGTCGACGGGGGCGCGATCGTTGCGATCGGCACCGACGACGCTGTGGACCGTTCGTCCGTGGCTGAAAGCATCGATCTGTCAGGACGTACGATCATGCCGTTGCTACATTCGGTGCACGTTCATCTCGGGTATCTCACGAGCGAAGGCATGACCGCCGAGAACTACTCGCGCGAGTCGATCGTTGCGGATCTAGAGCGACACGCGCATTACGGTATCGGCTCCGTACTGGCGTTAGGGAGTGACCCTGGCGATACGGTGTTCGAGATCCGGGAGGACCAGAAGGCCGGGCGTGCGGGTGGTGCGCGGCTGTTTACGGTAGGCCGCGGAATCACCAGCGTCGGCGGGTGGCCAACCAACATCGCGTCCATCTCTGCCGCTCCCCAACAAGTCGAGACCGAAGAGCAAGCCCGAGCCGCAGTACAGGCCATGGTGGAGAAAAACGCGGATGCGATCAAGATCTGGGTGGACGATGGCGGCGGGAGCCTGCCGAAGATCTCGCCGGAGCTGTTCGGCGCGGCCATCGATGAGGCGAGCCAGCACGGGCTGAAGGTCTATGCTCACGTGTACTACCTCGATGACGCCAAGGCGTTGATCGCGTCGGGCGTCTCCGGGCTAGCGCACAGTATTCGCGACCGCGAAGTCGACGGCGAGCTCATCGAGATGATGCGTGCGAACGACGTGTTGTACGTACCGACTCTCGTCGCGCACCAATCCTCCAGCGGTTACGCGGATCAAGAGGATTGGGTGGGTGAGGCGAGCATGCGCGAGACCGTCGATGCGGCGGTCATCGATGAGCTGAAAGGCGAGGAGTACGTCCAGCGTTTGCGAGCCAGCCCGGGTCTCGCGGCGCAACGCGAGCAATACCAGACGGCTCTCGTGAATCTGAAGAAGTTGAGCGACGCTGGCGTGACCATCGGCCTCGGTACCGATTCCGGGACCACGACGCGCTTCCCCGGATACTTCGAGCACCGTGAGCTGAAGCTCATGGTCGATGCGGGGATGACACCCGCGCAGGCGATCACCGCGGGAACCGGAAATTCAGCTGCGGTCGTAGGGCTTGACGCCACACTCGGAGAGGGCGCGCCAGCGGATTTCATGGTACTCGCGAGCAACCCGCTTCGAGACATCAAGAGCACACGGAACATCGAGGCTGTCTACGTTGGCGGCATCCGTCAGGCTCGATAGAGTCCGGAACGAGCGGCCTGGCTGCTTCCAAATAAAAGCAACTAAATAGTTGCATTAAGGACCTCGTTGGGTTATCTTAATACGCAACTGGGAGGTTGCTTATGACTGTCGAGACCGCGGACAGAATCGAGAAGGAAATCGTCATGCGGGCCCCGCGCTCCAAGGTGTGGCGGGCTCTTACGGACTCCGCCGAGTTCGGAAAGTGGTTCGGGGTGAAGATGAAAGACCCGTTCGCACCGGGCGCCATCGCCCGGGGAGCCATTCTGACCCCGGGCTACGACCATTTGACGCTCGAGGTTCAGGTCGATCGCATCGACGCGGAACGTCTTTTCTCATATCGATGGCATCCGTACGCGGTCGACCCCGAGACGGATTACTCGCGTGAGCCGATGACTCTGGTCGAGTTTCAGCTCGAGGAGATCACGGAAGGCACGCGATTGAAAGTAACCGAGTCCGGTTTCGATCAAATCCCGACCGCTCGCCGTGACGAGGCGTTCCGGATGAACTCGGGCGGCTGGGGCCACCAGGTCCAAAACATCGCGAAGTATGTTGACCAGGAGTAGCCGCTCTCGTCAGGCGACGCCGAGGCAGTCGGTGTCCGTGTTCGCTGCGCTGGGTGACCCGACGCGTTTTCGTCTGGTCGCCCGGCTGGGCAGCGAAGGACGGCTTTCGATCGCCCGCCTCACCGACGGCATGGACGTCACCCGCCAAGCGGTCACGAAACACCTGCGCGTGCTCGCGGACGCGGGTCTTGCCCGTGGCCTTCGTCAGGGGCGCGAGCAGCTTTGGGAGTTGGACACCGCGCGTCTCGCCGAGGCGCGCCGTTCACTCGAGCGGATCTCACGACGATGGGACGAAACGCTCGAACGGCTGAAGGCCGCGGTCGAAGAGGACTGAGACGTCACCCGCGCTGAAGTCCGGGACGACCGTCTTCGATCACGAACGACGCGAGCGTTGAGATTCCGGAGTTTGCGTTGGTGACGTCTTCGAGCGCTCGAAGCTGGGCGGTGGCGTTCGTCTGACCGAGCTCGACGAGGGCGTAGCCCTTTTTCTCACCGTTTGCGAGATGGACGTGTGGGTTGTCCCGCCTCAGCGCCTCGCCTCGTTCCACGGTGAGATCACTCGAAGACGTGATCGAGCTTCCGACGATCTCGCTCGCGACGGCGGGTGCGTGCTCGTCGCGGAAGTCTGTCTCGAGATCGCAAACCCAGAACGCATGGACGTCACCGCCGATGACGAGTGGGTTCGAGGGTCTCCGCTCCGCGAGAAAATCTAGGAGGCGCCCTCGCGCCGCGGGGTAGCCGTCCCAGCCGTCGGTCCAGAAGCTCGTGCCTTCACCCGGCGTCCGATCGAGCTCTGCCATGAGCGTCTGCTGCGCCAAGATGTTCCAACGCGCCTCGGACCGGTCGAGGTTTCGAAAGAGCCATTGTTCTTGCTCGTCCCCTAGAAGCGTGAGCGATGGGTCGAGCCGCTCGGGGCAGTCCGACACGGTAGCGGAGCCACCCTCGCCGGGATTGGGGCATACCTGGGCAGAGCGGTACTGTCGGTCGTCGAGCACTTGAAATTCGGCCAGCTGCCCGAATCGAACGTTGGTATGAAGCGGGAGGAATTCGCCGTGCGGCGTTTGCGTGCTTCTCAGCGGCATGTGCTCGTAGTAAGCGTGATACGCCGCCGCCCGCCGCCGCCGAAACCACTCTTCAGGGCGAAGCTGTTCGCCGACGAGGTTCGCGTAGTCGTTGTCGACTTCGTGGTCGTCCCACGTCACGAGCCATGGACAAGCTGCGTGGGCGGCCTGCAGGTCGGGATCGCTTTTGTACTCCGCATAGCGGTTCCGATAGCCCTCGAGCGTTGTGGGCTCGGGCGCCGAGTGGCGTCTGATTTTCGGCCCCCAGTCTTCTTCATAAATGTAGTCGCCGAGGTGAACGATGAGGTCGGGGTTGTCGTCGACCATGTGGCGATAGGCCGCGTAGTAGCCATGCTCGTATTGCTGGCACGACGCGAACGCGAATCGAAATCCCGCAGGATTCGTGGAGGCTGCTGGCGCGGTGCGAGTCCGTCCGGTCGAGCTTTCTTCGTCTCCGGCATGAAACCGGTACCAATACCATCGGTCGGGGTCGAGGCCTTTGACCTCGACGTGAACCGAATGAGCCCACTCGGCCGTTGCGAGTGCGGTCCCGCGGGTCACGACGTTTGCCATCCGATCGTCCGTGGCGACTTCCCAGTTTACGAGAACCGACTCCGGGCCCATACCGCCGCCAACAAGAGGTTCCGGAGCCAGGCGAGTCCAAAGGGCGACGCCGTCGGGGAGAGGATAGCCGGAGGCGACGCCAAGCGTGAAAGGGTTCGTCGAAAATCGTACTGGGCTCTGTCGGATGAGAACCGCAGGGGCAGCCGAGGCTGTGGCCACTAGAAAACGGCGTCGAGAAACAGTGCGCATGTCGAAAGTCCTCCTCGATTGGCGGCGCGGAGTGTAGCACATCGTCTTGTCAGCGACGGTGTTGCCTACTCGACGACGTGTCCAACAACGTCGAGTCACAGCGTGCGTGCAGAGTTGGGTGAGCGAGCAGACAGAGTTCGGGCCGCGCTTGACGAGGAGGCGCGTCCAGCTTCCTCTCAGGGCACTCGTCAAGAATGTCGTGTCCGCTACGCGTTGTCACCTCCCGGACTCGAGAGAGGTGACGGCGAGCCGAGCTCGAGTTTTGCGGTTTCCTCCGAATGGAAGTATCCGCCGGAGTTGCGAGGCAAGATCTCGAGTTGTTTGTTGACTGAATCGACGGTGTTGGTTGTGGACAGGCTACTCCCGGTAGGTTTGATGAACGCGGTTGGCGTAGACGCCGTAGAAATGGACGAGACGCTTGTTGGCCTCGGGGACGTGGATGAGGACGTGCGAGAAAATCGAGAGGGTCGGCTACGGCGTCGTTGTCGAGCTCGTGTCCGTGTCTGGACTCGTGGACGAGGAAGGCCGGAGGCGAAGGCATCGCCGCGGTCTACGTCGTGCGCAACCCTGACGAATTGCGACGTCGCGTGGTGGATCCCTGCCAACGACCCTGTAAGGGTCTCCCCGGAGGAGGCGCTATGAATCGAGTCACTGTTTTTTCCGTGCTATGCACGGAAGGAAAGCCCGCTGCGGCGTTCAGGGACAAGATGGCAACAGCGAGCCTCGGCTTGCGGTGATGACAAACGGTCTAGCGTTGTCGGCCGCTGAACGATCTCATCGCTCGGATGGCTCTACTAGAGCCTTCAGGGGCGGCGCGCACTGTCTCTCGGCGTGCGCGCGCGCCGCGGGCTCAGTCTGAATTGTTTCCAGAACCGATCCCATCCGCTCACTCGTCAAAAAAGCCTCGATCTCCCCGTCGTTGCCTCCGGCCCCCAGAAACGGATGGCGTAGATACATGGCGGCGAGCGTGAAGGCAGTGAGTCCGCTAACGGAAGAGATTTTCGCGTCCTCGTCGTTAGCGAAGTCAGGGTCTTGGAGCTGGATCATGAGAACCATGTTGCAGACCTGATATCGAGCCATCGCATCGAGCGATAGGCGTCCGGACTCTGGGAGGTCCAGCTCGTCAAAGCGAGGCGCGTGGTCGACGGCCTCTTCTCCCCACGACTCGAGTCGTTCGCGTACGCGGATAACGAGCTGACGGGCTGCCGAGAGCCGGGTCTCGTCGGTTCTCCCCACGCCGATCTCAGCCACTCGCGTCGCGAGCTGACGCGCTGCGCCGTCTTCAGCCTCGGGAGGAAGCCAACTCTGTTGGGCCGCGACGGGCGCGCAAAGGCAGATCCACACTGCGGCAGAAACAGACAGTCTCACTCGTCACTCCTTGAGTTGTTGGCCTGGGTCGGGTTTTACTGTAGCAGAAATTGAAATAGAGCGTCCCTTCGGAACATCGCGGTTGGCACAAGCTCGGCACTGAATCTGTCCGACTCTACTTCGATGGCACTCTTGTTGCGCAAAGAGTGCTTCAGCTCCGAAATCGAAAAACGTTGCTTCAATACCTGACGACACCGGATCGCTTCATCTCCGTGGTCACCTTGCGGCGATTCGATTGCCATGGCGTATGCACGTTCATCACATCGAGCGGCGAAAGCAACGCTCGAAGGGAATGCACTTGCGCCGGCCGAAGGGAGATGCCGATGTCCACGCGTACCATCCTTGTTTGTCTCGTGTTCGAGCGTTCGAGAATCGCGATCTGCCGTTCCAGAGACTGATGTTCAACAAATCTTGCAGGTCTCCGGGAGGGCCGAGCGGGTTAGGGCTGGGTGCGATGGGGCGGGCATCCGAATGGTGCCCGCCCCGCGGCATAACTATTCTTCCGGAAGCGCCAGCACCACATGCTCAGCGGGGTGGCCGCGTGCCGCGACGGACAAGACGATGTATTGCCGCCCTTCGTGCATGAACGTCGTGTAGGAGTTCCACGATCGGCGCTCAGGAAGCGAGCGCGAAGTCCAAGCGCGCTCGAGCTGAATCCAGTCCACTAGCTCCAATCTCGGGCGTTTTCTTAGCACTGGGACCCACGGCGACTACTACTCATGGCGTAGGGCGACGATCGGATCTAGCCGCGCGGCGCGGCGCGCCGGAAAGTACCCGAACACCACGCCCACGCTAGCCGAGAACAAAAACGCCAGCGCAACGATGCTTGACTCGAGGACGAAGGGCACGCCCAAGTAGGGAGCGACGATCGCCGAACCGCCGATTCCCAGCGTGATCCCTACCAACCCGCCAAACGAGGACAGTACGACCGCCTCCACCAGAAACTGCATTAACACGTCCGCCTCGAATGCCCCGATGGCCAGCCGGATCCCGATCTCGCGCGTGCGCTCGGTGACGGACACCAACATGACGTTCATGATGCCGATCCCACCTACCATCAAGCTCACCCCGGCGACGGCGCCCAGCAAGGCCGTCAGCACCTGAGTCGTGCCCGACAACGTACCGGCGATTTGTTCCATGTTCATCACATTGAAATCACTCTCCTCCCCAGCCTCGATTCGCCGGCGCTCGCGCATCAGCCCCTCGATGTCCGCTTGTGTCTTGTCGATGGAGACGCCGTCTCGCACGGAGACGTGGATCGCACTCACGTCGTGATTGCCGGCAATGCGTCGCTGGAAAGCCCGAAGCGGAAGGAGGACGAAATCGTCCTGATCGCCACCGAAGCCGGACTGCCCTTTGGATTCGAGCACCCCGACGACTTTGCAGGAGAGTTTCTGGTGGACGGTCGCTCCCAGAATACATACGGCTTTACCTCCGCGGATCTCGGGATCGGTGAAAGCACGCCCGCTCGCGAGCTCCCAATCCTGCACCTCGAGGTACGTGTTATTGCTTCCTGTTGCTGTGGTGGACCAGTTCTTGTTGCCGTAGATAGCCTGCGTTGGCGCGGACGCCACTGGCGCGACGGCTTCTAGCCCTGTGATCTCGAGCTCGATTGCCTCCGCGTCGTCGATATCGAAGCTGCTGGCTGCCGCGCGTGTTCCGCCGGGGGCGCCGCGCTGGCCGGGCCTGACCTGGAGCAAATTACTTCCGAGCTTCGCGATGTCGGCCGTAACCTGAGCCGTGGCGCCGCTGCCTAGTGTCACCATCGTGATGACCGCCGACACTCCAATGACGATACCGAGGATAGTGAGGGACGAGCGCATCACGTTGCGCCTTATCTCGTGCAGCGCGAGCTGCAGCGTCTCCCGTAACATTAGGCTGCCCTCCCATCTTTCGTGTCCGACACCACCTGTCCATCGACGAAACGGACGATGCGGTTGGCGTACGCAGCCATTTCCTGCTCATGCGTCACCATGACGATCGTGATTCCGCGCTCACGATTGAATCCGGTGAGAAGCTCCATGACCTCTTGGCTGCGGGCGGAATCCAGGTTTCCGGTCGGCTCGTCCGCGAGCAGGACGGCCGGCTGGGTCACGATGGCGCGGGCGACGGCGACCCGCTGTTGCTGCCCTCCAGAGAGCTCGCTTGGGGTGTGAGTCTCCCACCCGTTCAAGCCGACCGCGTCGAGGGCCCGTAGAGCGAGCTCTCGGCGCTCGTTGCTGGGCGTCCCCCCGTAAACCAACGGCAGTTGCACGTTCTCGAGG
Source organism: uncultured Acidobacteriota bacterium (assembly GCA_947259165.1). Classification (GTDB taxonomy): domain Bacteria; phylum Acidobacteriota; class Vicinamibacteria; order Marinacidobacterales; family SMYC01; genus CAMYKY01. The sequence continues at coordinate 28,776 of CAMYKY010000070.1, forward strand.
GCTGTCGTACGACTCAGAAGGTTGTAGCCCTGAAAAATGAAGCCGAGATAGTGTCGTCGGACGAGGGCGCGCTGATCGCGCGATAGTGTCGAAACGTCGGCGCCGTCGAGAAGATATTGTCCGGAAGTTGGGGTATCCAAACACCCCAAGATGTTCATGCAGGTCGATTTGCCCGAGCCGCTGGGCCCCATTACCGCGACGAATTCGCCCGCGGCGATTCGAAGATCGACTCCGCGCAAGGCATGCACTATCGCCTGACCCTCACCGTAGATCTTGCTCACAGCGGTGAGCTCAATGATTGGGGTTTCGCCGCGCGGGATCGAATCGGTCGGGCGTGGCACGTTCAGGACTCCATGTCGGTGATGACGGGAAAGCCGGGCTCGAGGTCTCCGGCGATCACTTCCGTTACCCGACCGTCGGTCGCTCCGATTTCGATCGGAATGGCCACCGGGTGGTCGTCTTCGAGCACCCATAACCGCTGTCTAGTTAGATCGATCGTAGTCTCCACTGGACGTGCTCGTTCCTGCCCTGGGCGCCGAGATACGAGGCGGTCCAAGAGACCACGGTCGTCTTTCGAGGAGCGCTCCTCGGCACCGCTCGGCTGGAATCGCAATGCGCTGTTGGGCACGAGGGTCGCATCCTCAACCGTCTCGACCACGATTTCTGCGACCGCGGTCATGCCAGGCCGCAACAGTAAGTCTGAGTTGTCCACGCTGAGCACCGCCTCATAGGTAACGACGCCCTCGACAGTTTCCGACGCGTAGCGTAGCTGCGTGATATGGGCCGGAAAGTCTGCTTCGGAGTACGCATCCACTGTGAAGGTGGCCTCTTGGCCTTGCCTGACGGCGCCGACGTCGGCTTCGTCGACATCCACGTGAAGCTCCATCTGACTCAAGCTCTCCGCCAGCGTGAACAGCACCGGAGCTTGAAGCGACGCGGCCACGGTTTGGCCGGGCTCGACGTTTCGCTCCAGCACGATCCCGTCGATCGGAGAGCGGATCACGGCCTTCGACAGGTTGGTTTGCTTGGCGTTGAGCGCGGCTTCCGAGCGCGACACCAGCGCGCTCGAGTTGGCCAAGTTCGCCTGCGCTCTTTTGAATGCGGCGTCGGCCGCATCCAGCTCGCTCTGCGCGGAGAGACCCTGGTCCACGAGCGTCCAGGTCCGCGCGACGTCCAGCTTCGCTTCGCCCAGAGTCGCTTCGCTGAGAAGAAACATTGCCTGGGCTGACGAGAGCGATGCCTTCGACTCCAGGACCTCCGCCTCGAGTCTGTCGGTGTCGAGCGTTGCCAAGACCTGCCCCGCCGCGACCTGCTCGTTGTAGTCCACCTCCACGGTCTCGATGATGCCGGACAATTCGCTTCCAACATCCACTTGATTGATGGGCTCGAGGGAGCCGGTTGCCGTCACAGTTACAACGAGGACGCCCCGTTCGACAAGCTCGGTCCCGTACTTGGGGGCATCGGCCTTGTCGGAGCGCGCCCAAATGATGGCCGCAGCCGAAATCCCCAGCAAGACAGCCGCGACGAGCCACGGTTTCCACCTCGTAACTCGTCTCGATCGTGCGCGCTCTTCGAGAAGTTGACTGACGTGCCGTACACCCTCGGTGTCAACCATGCTCATTCCTGCCTTTCTCTTGCTCCCTACATTGGATACGCTTTCCCCGCGGCTTCGGTTACATCCCATCACCGATGTAACCACCTGGCCGCCAGGCGCGTTTACTTATTGAGCTGCTTGTCCGCTGACGTGGTATAGAACCCGAGCCGTGGAGGACAAGCGTAGCGACGACGAGTTGGTGACGGCCGCGCGTGGAGGCTCGGAGGAAGCCTTCGAAGCGTTGGTGCTGAGACACCGACGGAGAGCGACATCCGTGGCGAGGCGTTTTTTTACGAACCTAGGTGATGCGGAGGAGCTTGCTCAGGAGGCACTCGTGCGGGCCTATCTGAAGCTCGGGACGCTCAAACGTGGCGTGCCGTTCAAGAATTGGCTCGTCCGGATCACGATCAACCTGTGTCTGGATCGGCTACGTCAGAAGAGCCGTCGTGGCGAACGCCTCGTGTCGGAGATGAGCGAAGAGGAGACGGTTTGGGTGGATCGTCAACTCCTCCGTGCCTCGGAGGAGAAACAAAGACAAGAGGAGCTAGCCCGCGAATCCGCAGCCCTTCTGGGCCGGGTCCTCTGCCGCCTGTCACCCAAGGACCAAGCGGTGCTTCACATGCTATACGGGGAGGAGCTGGATGTGAGCGAGATTGCTTCACTCATGGGTTGGTCACGGTCTAATGTCAAAGTGCGCGCCTTCCGAGCCAGGCGCGCTCTCCGACGAGCTCTGGAGGAGCTCGGCGAGACCGGGAAAGAGCAAGCGTCATGAAGAAAAAGTGGAGCGACGAGGAGATCGACCGCCTCGGACGGAAGCTCGTTCACGCGGTGGCCCCAGATCCGACACAAAGCTCGGAAGCCGTGTTTCTGGCCGGTTTTCGACGAAAGTTGGACGACGCGCGAGCTCGCGAGGATGGTGCTCTGACTTTCCTGGGCAATTCGTGCTGGCGGATTGCTCCGGTGACGGCTCTCGCAGCGATCTTCCTGTGTGTGACACTCTTCGCTGTCACGCCCCCAGCAGCTACCGTGAATGAACCATCAGAGGATGTGTTTTGGGCCTTGGCTGGAGATGAGCTCAGCGATGAGCTGCTCTTGGATGCGATCTTTTCGCGGAGGTGAGGGACTTGAAGCGCTGGAAAGCGACCATCGGTATTCTGCTTGTCTTCGCCGTCGGCTTCCTTTCGGGCTTGACGGTGGGTATCTGGAAAGGGCCATTGGAACCGCGCCCGGCCGGCGTCGGCGGTCCGCCGCTCGCGCTCCTCGAATCGGTGGCGAGCGAGCTTGCTCTCGACGCGAGACAACGTGCCGTCGTCGACGATGCGATGGAAGAGGCGCGTGAAGAGTTCCACGTCCTTCGAGAAGATCTTCGTCCGGAGATGGAAGCCATCCTGAAACGTGCTAGGGACAAGATCGTACCCATGTTGTCTGAGGAGCAAAGCGCACGCTTGGAGGAGCTTGTCGAAGAGCGCAAAGCGTTAGACGAACGCCGCCGAGAAACCCGGCCCTAGGGGTCGAAAACCTCTCTGAGGAGCCGCGCTGTTTTCATCCACCTAAAGACTCCTTTGAGGGTGGCTCAGTATGGTTCGATCCGCCGGGACTGCCGACAGGCACGTTGCCGCGATCGGAGGGGACTGATTCATGAAGCTCGAAACTCCTTCTTGTCGTCTCAATATGAAAGGTTCGACCATTTTCAGACGTGGCTGCAACCTGAGCGCGTTCTTCCGCCGATGCGACACTTCTTGTCGTGCCCGCGTGGCTGAGTTTCTCCTGCCCGTTGTTGTGTCCACCGGACTATCATAGCGGCGCAAATGGCTCCTAACTTCTTGCAAGACCATCAACTTCGAAGAACAGACCAAGTTTAAGGAAAGAGGAAGGCTGATAATTATGGAAAAATATGAAAATTTCCTGGAACTGCTGCAGTATCGACGGAGCATCCGAAAATTCAAGCCGGATCCGATTCCCGACGAATACATTACAAAGATTTTGGAAGCAACTCGCTATGCGATGTCCGGAGGCAATTCTCAACCCTGGCAATTCATCGTGATAAAGGACCCGGAAGTAAAAGAGAAGGTTTACAACGCTTACCTCGAGTGTTGGGATTTTACGTACCATATGGAGCAGCAGCGAATCCAAGAGTATCGGCTTCCCGCATTTGATGTGCCGCCCCCAGAAAAAGACAAGTCCCAAAGGATGTTAGCGGGTTGGAAGGATGCTGGGGTCTATCTAGCCCTACTCATGGACCGTAGAAAACACTGGGGCTCCGTCTTGGTGGCCAACCAGGGCTTGCGAGTCATGCCGCTGAGTATGGGGCATTGTTCCATGGTGATTCACCTAGCCGCGGCAGCCCTCGGATTGGGATCACAGAGGGTTGATTTCAGTTTTCAACAACCCTTCAGGGAGATCTTGGGATACCCGGAACCCCTGGAACTGGATGTCATTATTCCCATAGGGTACCGGGCCTATGAGCCGGGCCCTCCCCATCGTTTTCCAATTGATGAGTCGATTCATCACGACACGTATGACATGAGCAAATTCGTGCGCAATGAAGATTTCTTGGAGCACCTGCTACGACTCAGGAAGCTGACAAGGCCCGGGTATCGAGTCGCCATTGGAGAGGACAAAGGATAGCCTCTCCGACAAGGAAACAACGAAGGAGTAAGGATGTGAGCAGCGGAAAGAAATTGTTGTGGATTATCTGTCTATTCTTGTGTGGATTTGCGCCGGTCACGGTTCATGCACTGGACAAAGTCAAAGTTACCATGGCCGCTAGCTCATGTTATTACGCGCCCTATTTTGTCGCGATTGAGAAAGGCTACTATGCAAGCGAAGGGATTGAAGTCGAAATAATCAAGGCCGGCGGGGGAACGGCCACGCCGGCGCTGATATCGGGCCAAGTGCATTTCAGCACCTCATCAACATCTGCTCTGAGCGCGATCCTTCGAGGTGCGCCGATCAAAGTCGTGATGACACTGCTGGATCGACCGATGTACCAGCTCTGGTCGACAAAGCCCGAGACTAAAACTCTGGCGGATCTCGAAGGAATGGCAGTCGGTATCAACTCGCGTGGCGACACCATGGAGATCGCATTGCGTTTGGTTCTCGAGGCGCGCGGAATCGATCCAAACTCCATCATCTATACTCCGCTTGGCTACGGCCCCGCCCGAAGGGCGACCGTAGCGTCAGGGTCGTTACCGGCGGCCGTGATTTCGCTAGGCGATGTACAGGGCTTGAAGGAGACCGGCGCTCTCGCCAAAGGGCATATGTTGAGCGACATCTATAATGATGTCTCGATGGCTTATGGCGGAGTCGCCGCGAGCGATGAGCTTCTCGAGGACAATCCTGAACTGGTAAAAAGCTTCTTGAAGGCAACGTTGATGGGCATGGATTACACGCGCCAGTTTGAGAAAGAAACGCTCGATATCGTGGCACTCTATGACGAGGGCGCTACTCGCACCGCACTGTCAGTAGCCTACGAGGGTGTTGTAGGCGCCTTGACCAGCCACGGCGCTGTGTCCCGCGCAATCCAGGAGCAGGAAGTGCAAATCAGGGCTGAGCTCATCGGTGTGCCCCAACAGGAGCTCAGAGCTTTGGAAGAGATGTTCGATTATGGCATCGTTACCGCGGCTTACCGGGAGTTGGAGCCAAGCGGCTGGAAGCCTGAGAGATAGGTAATCCTTTCTCACCTTGAACAAGCAGATATGGCCGAAACACAATCGGTGAAAGCTTTTGAACGCACTGAGCGTGCAGTTGTGCCAGAGGCTGAAGAGGGGAGTCCTTTCCGGAAGATCTGGAATCGGCACAGCACGGCGATTACTCGAATCATTGCGGCGATTTTGTTTTTCGGTGGTTGGGAATGGGCTGTACGCTCAGGGAGTGTGAATCCGTTGTTCATTTCCAGCCCGACCATGATCAGTATTCGTTTGTTTGAAGTTTTTGCCGATGGGAGTATCTGGTCCCATATTCGTGCCAGCGGGGAGATCGCAGGACTAGGTTTTGTCTTGTCGGTCGTCGTTGGAGTGCCGCTCGGTATGCTGATGGGGCGGGTGAAATTGGTGAGGGACACACTGGAGCCGCTGATCATGGCAAAGTACTCCTCTCCGACGGTTGCTTTTCTGCCCCTGCTCATCATTTGGTTCGGCATCGGGATCTTGTCGAAGATCGTCCTGGTCTTTTTAGGCGGAGTCATTGTGATGATCATTAATACCGAAGCGGGAGTGGCCAATGTAGATCGCCAACTAGTTGAGACGGCGAAATCGTTTACCGCCAGCGAGTATCAGATCCTTTCCAAGGTTGTGATTCCAAGCGCCGTACCTTTCATTCTTACGGGTATGCGCTTGGCGGTGGGTCGCATACTAATCCTGGTCGTGGTGGCGGAGTTGTACGGCTCCAGCGCTGGACTGGGCTATATCATTTTTCAGGCAAGCGCCAATTACGATACTGCGATGGTTTTTGTCGGCGTGATTATCCTTGCGGCGGCGGGGGTCGTGCTAAATGCCCTATTGCGCGCTATGGAGATTCGCCTCACGCCTTGGACGACTACGTTAGCGAAGTGGTGATCCGTAGGACGAAAGCTCGATGCAACGGGACAAATACTCTTGATTGAAATTCTTGGTCTCAGCCATCAGTTCACGCGTCAAGATAGCGCGGACGAAAATCTCGTGGTTCTTGACAACATCTCCTTGACGATTGAAAAAGGATCCTTCGTTTCATTCGTAGGACCTAGCGGGTGCGGCAAGACCACTCTGCTGCGGATTATCCACGGTTTGATCAAACCCAAAGTCGGCAAGGTCCTGATAGAGGGTGAAACCGTGTGTGGCCCCTCGGCAAATCGTGCCATGGTTTTTCAGGAGTTCAACTTGCTGCCGTGGCGGACCGTGCTCAAGAATATCGAATTTGGGTTGGAGTTGCAGGGAACGGACAGGAGTGCACGCAGGCAGGCAGCGCTTGATGTTCTGAAGCGTGTGGGTTTGGGGGGATTCGAGCGATACTACCCGCATCAACTCTCCGGCGGCATGAAGCAGCGCGTTGGACTCGCGCGGGCGCTGAGTACCTCGCCTACGTATCTGTTTATGGACGAACCATTGGGTGCGCTCGATCCACAGATTCGGGAGCTGATGCAGACGGAGCTGCTGAAACTATTGGACGCCCATCGCAAAACTGTTGTTTTTGTCACCCATAGCGTGGATGAAGCGATTTTTCTTTCAGATCGTATCGTGGTGTTCAGCGCCAGACCTGGCCGCATACTGACGCATATCGATATCGAATTACCCCGACCCCGTTGGAAGGACGACGAGAAAATCAAGTCGAGCGAAAAATTCGTTACCTATCGACAGCACATCTGGCATCTGCTCAAACATGAGTTGCAATCTGAGTTGCAGCTTCAGACCATGCCGAAACTAGCATAGAGCTTCTGAGGTGCCTATGCCGATGCGTCTACGAACGATTGTCCTACATCTGTTCGTGCTCTTTAGACGCCGGGACAAGGACGCTTGGACCGTTTCGGAGGTGGGTGACATCTCTGCCGAGCTTCAGATCCAATCGCTGCGGTTTCTCGATTCCGGTGACGGGCTGACGAATATTGACGAGCGACAAGTCACGGATCGCGACACGTACGACTACAAGTTCGGCGCTCCCGGGCCATTCGCTGAACGACTCGCGCCGAGTTCTTATGCGGCTTCGCAGTAGTAGTTCAGCATGCCGCCCAATCGTTTGCGACATCTTACGTTCCCGTCGAGACCGCCCACGTGCTCGTCCGCTTCGATCAAAGTGTTTCCGAGCTGACCCCGTAGGGTCAAAATATTCGAACGAGAATCAGGTTAGTAAGTTCGGCGGACCTACCGGGGTGAGGGACTGTCAATAGCCGGGGTAAGTGATCCATCGATCGCCGGGTTATAGTGATCCACCTCTACCTCTGAAAAGCCTGTCTGTCTTACCATCCAAAAGCCCCACCCCATGTGAGGCAAGAAGTTTAGGTTCATTCGTGACTGTGGAGGGAGCGGACATTGAGAAAGAAGCGAAGCCTCCTTCCGCTCCCGGAGTCACAGACACGAGTGCGCCTGAGATCCCTGTAAGTGAACGAAAAATGGGGTACCTCAGGTATGGCCCGCCTCGAGAGAAGGCCTCCTGCGGCAATCTGATGCGTGTCTTTCGCCGGCACGATCCCCGTCATAGGTTTTCGGCTTTCGATGCGCTCTTGTCGGTATCGGCGGCACGCGCGCTCGGGCTCGAGCGAGAGGCTCCCGAACCTCGCGTTCGATACGACTCGCCGGTGATCACGAGTTGGGTTGCGCCGTGAGCGAGGCGGTCGAGCGCTGCCGAGCCCAAGACGGCCTGGTCGAACAACTCGAGCCATTCGCTGAACGCTCGATTCGTCGTCAGGATGGTGGCGCCCTTCTGATAACGCCCGTCGATCACTTCGTACAGATCCTCCGCGGCGGGTGGCCGCATCGGCTTGAGACCGAAGTCGTCCAGGATCAGCACGTCGGGACGCAGGTACGTGAGCAGCCGTTTCTCGTAGCTCGAGTCCGCCCGCCCGCCGTTGAGATGGTTCAACATGCGGGACGTTTGTAAGAACAGCACGTCGTAGCCGCGCCGCACCGCCTCGTGACCGAGCGCTTGAGCCAGGTGGCTCTTGCCCACTCCCGCGGGGCCCACCAGCCAAACGCCCTCCGCCCGTTCCACGAAGCGGCA
>CAMYKY010000071.1 GCA_947259165.1 uncultured Acidobacteriota bacterium
ACCACGCACCCCGCCGACCCCCTGCGTCAACGACATGTCCATAACACAGACCCCCAGGCCAGACGCCCGCAACAGCAGCGGACTAGAGATAACGGCACTCCTCGGGCGCTGATAAATCCCGGCCGGAGGCCCGAGACCGTCGCGGCGTGGACGCACTGCTTGCTCCGCTCGAGGTGAGCCCCAAGCAGCTTGTCCGAGTAGACCGACCGCCACGGCTTCGAAGCGCATTATGGGAGGGCCGTTATCGATCACCCGAACCTAGGCCATCACGATGCCGGTTACGGGCGGTTCTCAGAGGTATCGGGCAAGGGCACGATGGCTGAAGTCGGCACCATTCAGCACGCCTCGGTCAGGTCATTCGCCCCTCGAGGACCCTCGCCCCGACCTTGTGAATCGGTCGTCGTCATCGTCGGAGTCGTCGTCATCGTCGGAGTCGTCGACACCGCAGAGCACACCAGTGACGGCGCTGGTGAAGTTGGCTCCGGTCTCATCGGCGATGAAGTTCAGGAAGAGGTACCCGGAGGCATCGCTGAACTCGCGAGTGCCCGACACGATGTTCTCGAACTGGGTCCCGACACCGTTCGGACCTTGCTCGAAGACGCCGACGGTCCGGGTCGTGAGAACGCCGTCCTCGGTCGTGATCTCCAACTGGCCGGTGTATGACAGCGTGGGTCGCAGCGGAGGGAGCGTTTCGCCGTTGACGACGGCAATCGACGAGACGTCTCCGGTTAGCATCGTCGTGCCCTCGAGATCGCCCTCGATGACACCGGCAGTGGTGAAATTGTCGAAGTCGGCGGTGGATCTGATCGTAGCTTCGATGTCCTCACAGCCTTCGTGGTTTGACCGCGAGTGGCCCGTATCGGCGGACACGATCCCGGCTCCGAGCAGCAGTGTCGATGCGAGCGCGACGACCAGCTGAATGCGATGTTTCATTTGGTGTTCCTCCTGGTCCAGGGCCCGCCGGATGCATCACCTCGGACGGGCGGTCTTCCACCCACAATTCCAGCAGCTTCCATGCAATTCCACCAGCCTCTGTCAGCACCACAACATCTTCTTCGAGCAGGTCAGGCTCGCCATCGATGACCCGACGCTGATTGAGGTCTACGGATTTCCAAATCGAGGGCGAGACGGAACGCCGCCAACACATGTTCACTTGTGCGATCTTCTTGTCGTGGCTCCACAGCTACACGCAACAGATCTGGAGCGAAGGCGTCTGGCGGCACGAGATCGAGCGATTCATGGAACGCGGTGAGCACTTCGGGGTGGAGGTAGAAACGGAACGAAACGCGTCGGTCGTGAACGCGGTGCGTGACTCTGGGCGTCGTCAGTCTCGAACCAGGCGGCGTGATTATTCCGTGGTGTGACCACGAGAGAACGCCGGGACCCGAGCGCGCCGGGCCGGGATTTCGGAGCGAGGCTAATCGGAGAAACTCAATGTCGCGTAGGCTCTCGCCGGTAACCCGCTCCAACACTTCGAGCGACCTCGGACCAGCGATCTGGAACAGATAGTGGTCCAAGCGACCGATCGTCGCATCGTCGCGCACCTCCTGCGGTGCGACCCTGCCCGGCGGGCCAGGAGTGTGCGTTGGCGTGAGATGGGCCTCTCCGGCCCGGGTCAGATAGCCCAAGTCGATCCCCTTTCCGCGCTCCCGCCGATGGCAAACTTGAAGAAGTCCACCATGAGAATACTTGTTGCTGAGGACGATACCACGTCCCGAAGGCTTCTCGAAGTCTCACTCGCGCGCTCCGGTTACGAGGTGCTGCCGGTCGCGGACGGGCACGAGGCATGGAGAGTTCTAGAGTCTCCCGCCCCGCCGCGCCTGGTGATTCTGGATTGGATGATGCCCGGCCGGGACGGCATCGACATCTGTCGCGAGCTCAGAAGCCAGCAGAGGGACGCTTACATCTACGTGATGTTGGTGACCACAAAAACCAAAGCCGAAGATATCGTCGCGGGTCTCGAAGCGGGAGCTGACGACTATCTCGCCAAGCCCTACGACCCTCACGAGCTACGATGCCGCGTCGCCAACGGTGTTCGAATCCTGGACCTTCAATCCCAGCTCGCAGGCAAAATCGAGGAGCTAGAGACCGCGTTGGGCCACGTCAAGCATCTGCAGGGGCTGCTACCGATCTGCATGTACTGCAAGAAGATCCGGGACGACAAAGATACCTGGCACCGGCTCGAGACCTATATCGAGAAAAACTCGAGCGCGATGTTCAGCCATTCCCTGTGCGAAGACTGTCGCGAAGAGCACTACCCGGCGCTGTCCTCCGTTAGCGACTAAAACTCCGCCCGCCGTTCCCGTTCCCGTTCCCGATGTCCTTAGACCCAACGCTTCAACACATCGACTGTAACTTCCCTCTCTTCGTCGCTAGGAGCACCCTGGGCCCGCCGAACCAAGGCAAGCAAGTACAAACATTGCTCGCACCGGTTCAGGTGAGCCTCCTGCCGAGCCGCAACCTCAACCCGCTCGCGCATCCGTTCTAGCTCCGTGACGCTGTAGTGAACTGCTTCCATACTCGTGTCTCCCGTCGTCTACTGTAGAGACGACGCCGCCAGCTTTTTTCCCTCAATCGAATGCTCAGCGGGAACGGGAACGGGAACGCGCAAGATACAATCGGCTAGGCGCTTTCGCCAACGCCCTCCATGATTTTTCGGATAGATTCTTGATCCGCTAGTGACGGCAATCCCCAGCCCTCACCGTAGCCGAAGTGGTGGCGCACACTTTGTGTTCCGAGCCGGTCGTTGATGATGTCGAGGTCATCACCCGTGATCAGCGCAGGATGCGGCGCACCGCACGCTCTCGACAGCAAAACCAACTCTTTACGAAGTGCGATCACGTAGTTCGCTAGGCGCTCGGCTTTCGATCCAACGTCGAGGCCGCGCATCAACCAACGACTTTGTGTAGCGACTCCGGTCGGGCAGTGCCCCGTATGGCAGCGCATGGCTTGGATGCAGCCGACGGACAGCATCGCTTCGCGCGCGACGTTCACCATGTCGCAGCCCAATGCGAACGCGAACAGAGATTTCTCCGGAAATCCGAGCCGTCCCGAGCCTATGAAGACGAGTTGCTCGTGAAGGTCCTCCTCTCGAAAGACGCGGTAGACCTCACTCATCCCGATCTTGAACGGAAGCGATACATGATCGGAAAACACGAGTGGCGCGGCACCCGTGCCGCCTTCGCCCCCATCAATCGTCACGAAATCGACCGCGCGGTCTGTCGTCGCGATCAGGCGAGCAAGCCGCTTCCAAAACCTCAACTCACCAACCGCCGATTTGATGCCGACGGGAAGCCCCGTGGCATCGGCGAGACTCTCGACAAAATCCAGGAGGGAGTCCTCGTCACGAAACGCCGCGTGCACTGAAGGGCTGAGACAATCCTTACCGACCGGTATCCCGCGAATCTTCGCTATCTCCGGCGTGACTTTTGCGCCCGGCAGCACCCCGCCCATTCCTGGCTTCGCTCCCTGACTCAGCTTGACCTCGATGGCGCGGACATCATGTTTGTTCACCGTCTGGAGAAACCGCTCCATGCTGAAGCCGCCATCGTCGGCGCGACAGCCGAAGTACCCAGTGCCGATCTGCCACACGAGCGCACCGCCGTTCGCATGGTAGGGAGAGATCCCTCCCTCGCCGGTATTCTGGAGGCAGTTCGCGCGCTCGGCACCGCGATTCATCGCTTCGACGGCCTTGGCGCTGAGCGATCCAAAGCTCATAGCGGATACATTCACCACCGAATCGGGGCGAAAAGCCTTGGGCCTTCGGCGGTAACCGCCGAGGACCTTCGCGGCGGGTAACGGGTAGCCCGGCGAATACCCAGGGTCTCCCGGGTGCGGGGTCGGAAAAGGGAATGCCGAGTGCCGAATGATGAGATAGTTCGGCATCGTCTCGAGATTGTTGTCCGTGCCGAACCCGAAGTAGTTGTTCTGCTTCTTCGCGGAAGCATAAACCCAGCTTCGCTCGTCGCGGCTGAACGGTTTTTCTTCGTTGTTGCTGGTGACAATATATTGTCGCAGCTCGGGACCGACCGCTTCGAACAGATAGCGAAAATGGCCGAGAATCGGAAAATTCCGAAGGATGGCGTGCTCCCGCTGCACGAGATCATAGAGAACCAACAAGATGAGCGCCGCTGCGAGAACGAGAAGAAACCACATGCGGGTAGATTACAACGAACTCCGTTCTGCTACTATGCTTTCGCCGCGCATTCGAAAGGAAACGATGTCTGGATTTGTATTCGCTGTGGCTCTGCTATTGACGAGTCTGACGGGGCCGGGAGCAGCGGGAGCCCAAGCGCGACAATCGAGAGCGCGTCACCAGCGCGAATGGGAAGTCAAGGCCCGAAAAATGGAGGAGCGGCTCCTCCCAACGATGCGCGAGCACGGCATCGACATGTGGATCCTCATGAGCCGAGAGAACCACCCCGATCCGATTTTGGAGCTTTTTGGCGGATACGGGGTGTCGGGTTGGTACGGACATCGCAACGCGTACATCTTCTACGATCCGGCCACGCCGGGACTACCTCTCGAGACCACGGTGATCGGAACGCACTTGAGCGACCATTCGAAGCGTTTTTTTGCCAACATCGTCCCCTATGGGGAGAACGGTCTCGCCCCTCTGCTGCGACGTCACATCGAAGAGCGGGACCCGGAAACGATCGCGATCAACGAGTCGCGAACGATCTCGATGGCTGATGGACTGAGCTCGTCCCTCAAAGCCTATCTCGTGGACGCCATTGGCGAGCCCTACGAAGCACGACTCGTCTCGTCGGAGCCGATGGCGATCGACTACATCAGCTACCGCACCGAGGAGGAGATCGCGATCGAGCGGGAAGCCAGCTACCTCACGTACAACATTCTGCGCCGCGCGTTCTCGAACGAGATCATCATCCCCGGCAAGACAACTCTGATGGATGTCTACTGGTGGATCGTCGATGAGTGGAAGACGCAGGATCTCGACTTCAACTTCCCTCCGCACCTGCAGTTGCAGCGCCAGGGGCACGAAGAGCCGGTCGACGACGCCGAGAACCCCGTGATCGAGCCGGGTGACTTGCTCCACGTGGACTTCGGAGTCCGGCTCATGGGTCTGGTTACCGATCAGCAAAAGATGGCGTACGTGCTCCGCCCGGGCGAGGTCGATGCGCCCCAGGGGATGCGACACGCTTTCGCGGATTCTCGCCGTCTAGGTGACATTATCCGCGAAGAGCTCGAGCCGGGAGTGCCAGGTCACGTCGTCAAGGAGATCGCCGAGGAGCGCGCGCTCGGCGAAGGAATTCTGAGCTCGGTGTATCCCCACGCGCAGGGCAACTGGGTCCACGGCGCGGGCGCCTGGGTGAGCTCCGATTGGCCGGAGCGCTATGGGCAACATCCGCGGGAGCTGGTGCGAGCGCGCGAGATCTGGTCGGTCGAGTACTCCACCTCGCACGACCTCGATGAATGGGACGGCCAGCGGATCTCGATGCTACGCGAGGAAGACGCCTGGATCGACGACGACGGCGACGTACGCTATTTCGCCGGACCGCAAGAGCAGCTGTGGCTCATCCGCACGCTACCCTAGTCGACGGGCTAGTAGCCCGCGATCAGAACTTCGATACTTCCCTTCACCGACTCGCGCCACGCGATATCGATCTCGTCCGAGTATTCGGGGTCGAACTCGGCGACGGTCTTCAACAGGTTGTCGAGCCAGGGTTCATACCATTCGGGTTTGATATCGAGCCCGTCGCGACTGTGGCGCTTCGCGAGCTTTTCGAGCTGAACGTGTGCGAACCCTCGGGTCGTTCCCGCGGCGGCCAGTATCAGAAACAACGAGTCAGAGAGAACTCTCTTTTGACGTTCGAAATCCGTCTGCTCGAACTTCTCGCGAATTTCGTCGGACGACGCCATGAACAGCTCGTAGAACCGATCCAGAAACTTTTCGTTCTTGCTACACCGGCTGAGACTATCGCGTGCCATTTGAACGGACTGGGAATCCATAACTAGATAGTACCTCGGCATTCGGCATCCCGTGGCGCCATGTCGTGCCGATACGGAGGCGTCTTAGGTAGGCACGATTGGCCTGGAAGAAGGCACCGCCTGACGGCAGCCGGATGCCGATCGCCGAATGCCGATCTGATATATTCTGCGCCGTTGGAGGCAAGTATGAAGGTCACACGAAGGGGATTTCTGAGCACCGCCGCAGCCTCGGGGCTGGCCAGCGAATCGCGTCAAAACGGTGCGACTCGAGCCGACGTTTTCGACACACCCACCGTGGTGAGCTCTAGAAACGGCATGCCCTATCGCGCGTTCGGCAGGACGGGTAGCGACGTGTCCATCCTCGGTGTCGGTGGCTTTCATATTGGCGTTCCCGAGGAAGCCGACGGGGTTCGACTGATCCGCACCGCTATCGATGCCGGGGTCAACTTCATGGACAACGCGTGGGAGTACAACGACGGCGAGAGCGAGCGCCGCATGGGGCGAGCGCTCAGAGACGGCTATCGCGACAAGACGTTCCTCATGACGAAAGGATGCGCTCGAGACGCCAAGGGCGCGATGCTTCAGCTCGAAGACAGCTTACGACAACTTCAGACCGAGGTAATCGACCTCTGGCAATTCCATGAATGTAACTACGACAACGATCCCGATCTCATTTTCGCCGCCGATGGCGCAATTCACGCGGCGGTGAAGGCAAAAGAACAAGGCAAGATAAGGTTCATCGGCTTCACCGGGCACAAGTCACCTCACATCCACTTGAAGATGTTGGCGCAGGACTTCGATTGGGACGCGCTCCAAATGCCGCTCAACCTGTGTGACGCTCACTACCGAAGCTTCACGCGCGAAGTGCTCCCGGTCGCGCTCGCGCGCGGCATCGCGGTCATCGCCATGAAGACGCAGGGCGGTGGCTCCATCCCGGAAAAGGCGCCGGTCACCGCGCTCGATTGCCTGCGCTACTCGATGAGTTTGAACGTCCCCGTGTGTCTCTCGGGAATGGCGGAGCTCGATATCGCGAACGAGAACATCGCGCTAGCAAAGCGCTTCGAGCCTCTGTCGGTGGCTGAGCGCAACGAGCTTCTCGATCGCGTGTTGCCGTTCGCTGGTGCTGGCGTCCTCGAGCGGTTCAAAACGACGCAACGCTACGACTCCGGTTATCACCAGAAGCAGCACGGTTTTCTGTGAAACGTAACCCCGGCATCACCGGTGCCTTGATTCTCGTGCTGCTCACGGTGGTGCTTCTGCAGATTCTCCCGGGCAAGCAGGCCCTCGATTTCTTGAGCGCCGTACTCGTCGCGGCGGCCGCGGTCTACATCGGCGCAGCACTCGCCGGAGGCGACACCAGGACGCTCGCGCTCGAGCTCACCGCCGGCATCGCCTTTATTGCCATCGCCCTTGTCGGCCGCTGGTACGCCCCCGCCATTCTCGCCTGGGGCTACTTCGCTCACGGCGCCTGGGATTTCCTGCACCATCGCAAGATCGCGGGCGCCGAAACGGGCACAGTATTCCCCGTGCTCTGCTGCGTCTACGACTGGGCCATCGCCGTCGTCATCTTGCTGTGGTTCTAAGCGGCATTCGGCTCTCGGCATTCGGCTTTCGGCCCAGACGCACGCCGTGCCCCCACGAACGCGTCTGCATTGAGCTACGACCGTCTGCGCCCAAGGCACACGACCTCGCCGCAACCGTATGCATGCCGTCTGCTCCGTATGCTGTATGCCGTATGCCGCGTATCGTTAGCTGATGAAAAGCGCGGGGCTTTTGATGTTTCGGCGGGTTGCCGCTCTCGAGCTGTTTCTGGTCCATCCTGGCGGGCCGTTTTTTCGGAAGAAAGACGACGGTGCGTGGAGTATCCCGAAGGGCGAGTTGGAGCCGAACGAGGATCCGCTTCTGACGGCGCAACGAGAGTTCACCGAGGAAACAGGACTCGCAGTTCCCAAAAACGGGTTTCTCGCGCTCGGCGAGATTCGTCAACAGGGCGGCAAGACGGTGTTCGCCTGGGCGTTCGAGGGTGATTGCGATCCCGCCGGAATAGCCAGCAACACTTTCGAGCTCGAGTGGCCCCCCCGCTCCGGTCGTCGACAGACATTTCCCGAGGTGGACCGTGCTGATTTCTTCACTCCGGACGTCGCGCGAAAGAAGCTGAATCCGGCGCAGGCAGTGTTCGTCGATCGGCTCGAGAACGCTCTCAGGAAGTAGAACGAAGCAAACGTCACGAGACGATGTGCGCCCCCCCGACCGCTCGGCACACGTAGATCTCACCGGCTCGGTACGATTGTCGGACGTGCCCGCAGAAATCGTCAACGGCGCCTGACTCCGAGCCTACGAGGGCTACGGCGCATCCACCAAACCCTGCGCCGGTCATACGCGCCCCGCGACACGCGGGGTGTGAGTTAGCGATCGAGACGACCTCATCCAGCTCGGGACACGACACTTCATAGAGGTCGCGCAGACTCTCGTGGGAGCCCGCCATGAGCTCGCTGATCGCAGATTCATCTTCGAGCTCGAGAGCGCGCTTCATCGCGAGCGTCCGCGCGTTCTCTTGGATAACGTGAAGCGCACGCCAGTAGTCAGTCGCGTCCATGCGCGAGCGCGCAGCCTTGAGGTCGGACTCGGTGACATCTCGAAGCGCGGTGACTTCCGGCCGCGCCGAGCCGATGAGCTGCGTGGCCCGATCGCAGCTTGCGCGTCGTTCGTTGTAGGAACTGGTCGCGAGTGAGCGGCGTGTTCCAGTGTCCATCACGACGACACGGAGCGACTCCGGGATCGGTACCGTCTGAAAACTCAGATCACGGCAGTCGAGCAGCATCGCCGCACCGGCCCGCGAAAGAGCTGAAGCCATTTGATCCATGATGCCGCTGTTCACGCCGATGTAGTCGTTCTCGACTTGTTGGCCAGTGAGCGCGGCCTGCTTGCCGTCCCAGGGCATTTCGGAAACGTCCACCAACGCGCGAGCGACAGCGAGCTCGAGCGCGGCCGAAGACGATAGCCCAGCTCCGATCGGAATATCTCCCGATACGACGAAATCCATGCCTTCGAGCGCTACGCCGTCGCGTAGAAAAACCCAGGCGACCCCGGCGACGTAATCGAACCATGTCGGAGGCCCACGACGATCTCGACTTGGGCGACGAGGCGCCAGCTCCTCGAACGCCTCGCTGATCTCCTCGTCGAAATCGACCGAATACCCGCGGAGTCTGCCGGCCCCGTTCTTATCGGTTCGGGCGGCAAAGACGACGGTCACATAGCGGTCGATCGCCATCGGAAGAACGTAACCGTCGTTGTAGTCCGTATGCTCGCCAATCAAATTGACGCGCCCGGGGGCTCGGGCGACGCGACAACGCTCGTGGCCGAAGCGGCGCATAAAGGCCGTCTTCATGCTGGCCACCATGTCAGTCAATTGGACACGCTCGGAGTCGCTCGGCAGCCTCCTCAGCAGTGAAATCGCGCTGAGGTTCCGACGTCATCTCGTAGCCAACGAGGAATTTCCGAACCGTCGCCGAGCGCACGAGCGGCGGCAAATATACCGCGTGCAGACGGGAGCCCGCGTGCGACTTCCCATCGCTTGGACGCTGGTACCAGCCCATCGAATAGGGAAAGGGCGACTCGAACAAAGCGTCGTAACGGCGAGTCACTCTCGTCACGAGCCGACACAAAGAATCTCGCTCAGCATCGTCGAGCTCGCTGAGCACGCCAACGCGGCGGCGCGGCACCAACATCGTCTCGAACGGCCACAGGGCCCAAAACGGAACGAGCTGGACCCAATGCTCGTCGCCATCCACACCCCGCACTCCTCGTCGAAGCTCTTCATCCACATAATCGCCGAGAAGATCCCTACCGTGATGCTCCCGGTAGGCGTGTTGTCGCTGCGCCTTTTTCAAAGGGATCGTCGGCACGTGTTCGGTGGCCCATATCTGTCCGTGAGGGTGGGGGTTGCTCGCTCCCATCATCGCGCCACGATTCTCAAAGATCTGGACGTAGCGCGCGGAGTCGTCGCGCGCGAGGCGCTCGGTCTCGCCGGCCCAGACGTCGATAACCTGGCGAATCTCCGAAGGCGACATCGCGCCGAGATGCAGGTCGTGGCGCGGCGAAAAGCACACCACGCGGCATCGCCCCACCGCAGGCTCAGCAACGAGCAGGGGTGAGCTCTCGGGAGCCGCCTCATCGAGCGTCAGCGCGGGATAGTCGTTGTCGAAAAGGAAGACCCCGTCATATTCAGGGTTCCGCTCACCCGCAGCCCGGGCATTCCCCGGGCACATGTAGCACTTCGGGTCGAACGCCGGGGGCTTGTCCGGCACCGGCTCGTCGCTTTGACCCAACCACGGACGTTTCAACCGTCCCGGCGAGCACAAAACCCACTCGTCGAGGAGCGGGTTGTAGCGTCGATGCGACATAGCCGCTGAGCGTATCGCTTTACGGTTTTCGATCCAATTGCTAATCTGGAGTTGGGGTTGGGCCCCTCAATAATGAGAGCATCGGGAGAGGTGTGAATGCGGTTGGTTACACGAGGCAACTTGGACGGGCTGACGTGCGCCGTGCTCATCGACCATGCCGAGAGGCTTGACGCGATAGAGCTCATCCATCCTCAGGACATCACCGACGACAAGTTCGCCGTGCAGCCTGGAGATATTCTCGCCAACCTGCCCTATCATCCTGCCTGCTTCAAATGGTTCGATCACCACTCGGCGACCCGAACCTACGAAAAGCCGCCCACGGTCTTCGATGGCAAGTATGGCCTCGCGCCGAGCACGGCACGACTCGTCTATGACTACTACCTCCATGACAATCCGGGGTTCAAGCTCTACGACGAGCTCGTCAAAGAAACGGATCGATACGACGGCGCGAGTTTGACGTTCGAAGACGTCACCAAGCCCGAACGGTACGTGCTCCTGGGATTCACGATGGATCCGAGAACCGGGCTCGGAAGCTTCAAGGACTACTTCATGCTGTTGCTCGAGACGTTTCGCGAGGAAACGATCGATGAGGTCCTGGCACTTCCGGAAGTTCAGGAGCGCTCCCGAACAATTGGCGAGGAGCACGAGCGCTTCTTGGACGCCATGCGCAGGTATTCGCGGCTCGAGACGAACGTCATTGTCACAGACCTGCGTGACGTCGAGAAGTTGCCGGCCGGAAATCGGTTCTTGATCTATACGTTGTTTCCCGAGGCGAACGTTTCTCTTCGCATCGCGTGGGGACCGAAAAAGGAATTTGTGGTCGCGACAGTCGGTCATAGCATCTTCAACCGAACTTGCCCCGTTCATGTCGGCGGGCTGTTGTCCAAATTCGGTGGCGGCGGGCACAAAGGCGCCGGAGCCACCCCGCTCCAGCGGGAGAACGCCGACGAGCTAATCCGCCAGCTCGTGGAAAAGCTCAACGAGACTCCGGTCAGCGCCTGACTCTCAACGTCAACCCGTCCACGGACTCGACAACGACGCTTTCTCCCGGCGAAACCGGCGCATTCGACCCCACGAGCTCCGCTCTCCAAAGCTCTCCCCGGAGTTTGACGTACCCGCGGGGGCTCAGCGGTTGCTGGGCGACGGCGTCCGCGCCCACGAGATCCTCGTGAGCGTCCCGTTCATGAAAGACATAGTGCGGCTTGAGGATCGGGTACAGGGCAGCGTCCTTCAGGAACCAAAACGCGAGGACTAACGTCGCCCCGAGAAGTGAAAGTCCCAACCAGTAGTGGGCTGCCGCGAGGAGCCCACCGAGAACGATCCACCCGGGAACTTGGAGGAGCCAGTAGCGCCAGAAAACACTCAATGCACTTTGTATTTAGGCGGATCCGGTTCTGTCTGGAAGCGATCGGTGTCGAATCTCTCCGGCTGAACATCGACGACCGGCCAGTAATCGTCGTCGAAACCCATTCCCGACACATGGACCTGAACCCGATTTTCTTGGACGGCTTTGCGAAAGCGTTCCAGAACAACGGACTTGATTCGGTTGCGAAGTGCCGGTACCAACAGCGAAAACCCCAGAGCGTCCGTCAGAATTCCCGGCGTCACCAGCAGAGCACTAGCGACGAGGATCATGACGCCGTCCGCGAGGGAGCCCGCGGGAAGCTCACCCCGGCTCATTTGCTGTTGCGCGCGGCCCAAAACGGAGAGGCCTTGCAGCCTCGCGAGATACGCGCCTAATATGCCCGTGAAGACGATCAACGCGACCGTGGGCCACGTGCCGAGAACCGTTCCCACCTGGATCAAAAGGCCGAGCTCCACGGCCGGGACAATGATGAACAGCAAAAGAAGCTTTCCCATAGGCCCATTATAGGAAGCTTCTCGGCCCCCTGACGTAAAAAGAAACGAGAGATGGATAACGTACTGCAAAGTCTACGATTCGCGGTCCGGACCCTGGTCAAAAATCGCCTTCTCAGCTTGCTTGCGGTCTTGTCACTGGCTATTGCCATTGCTGGCAACGCGACGGTCTTCAGTCTCGTGAGCGCGATGCTCCTTCGCCCGCTACCGTACGAGAATCCCGAGACGCTCCTGCTTCTTTGGCAAACCGACCGCGAAAACGCCGCCTTCGATCTCACACCGGCATCCGCGGCGAACTACGCCGATTGGAAGCGGGAGACGCAATCGTTCGTCCAGATGGCCGCGATGCGCCCTGAGCCCTTGAGTCTTACTGGCGGCGATCGCCCAGAGGCGGTCACCGCGGCGGCGGTCGGGGGCGATTTTTTTCCGATCCTGAACGCGACGGCGCGGCTCGGTCGCACCTTCACGGCTCGCGAAGTCGAACGTGATGCTCGCGTCGTCCTGTTGACGCATTCGTTTTGGCTCAACCGATTCGGCGCGGACCCAGCACTGGTGGAGAGCACCATCGAGCTCGGTGGCGAGGCATACGAGGTCATCGGCGTCCTGCCCGAGGAGTTCGAGTTTCTCGATCCGAGGATCCAAGCATGGGTACCTCTCCACCTCACCGGAGTCGAGCTTTCCCGTTCGCAGCGTGAGCTCATCGTCGTGGCGCGGCTGTCTCCGTTGACGTCACTCGAGGAGGCCAGGGAAGAGTTGAACGTTCTCGCCCTTCGACTCGAGCAGCAGTATCCGGACGCGAACCGTGGATTCGGCGCCAGAGCGCTAACGATGCGCGAACAAACGGAGTACGGCGGCAACAAACAGATGCTGATGCTGCTTCAGGGCGGGCTCGTTTTCGTTTTGCTGATCGCTTGCGTCAACCTCGCCAATCTTTTGCTCGCGCAAGGACAGGACCGTCAGCAAGAGATCGCACTCCGCGCCGCGTTGGGTGCTTCGCGAGCACAAATCGTAGGCCAGCTCTTCGTCGAGAGCTTGCTGCTCACCGCGATCGGCGGTGTGGTCGGTATCGCTCTCGCGTTCGGCGGCGTTCGCGCATTGAGTGCCGCGTTCGCAGGGCAGATGTCGCGGGCATTTACGCCGGAGATGGATGGTGGTGTCCTGGCATTCACGCTCGCGATTACCGTGCTCGCCGGTCTCGCCTTCGGCCTTGCCCCAGCCCTCCAAGCTTCGCGCGCACACGCCGCCGGCGCGCTTCGCGAGCGCGGCCGCAGCGCGGTCATCGGTGTCCAGGGCGGTGCCCGGGGTGGGCGACGCCGGTTGCTGTCGAAGACACTCGTCGTCGCCGAAGTGGCTCTCGCGCTGGTCATGCTCAGCGGCGCCGGGCTGGTCATCCGAAGCTTTCAGGACATGAGAGACAAAGAGCCAGGGTTCTCCGTCGCGAATCTCCTCACGTTCCAGCTCTCGCTTCCCACGTCGAGATATCGCGACGATGCCGATGTGTCCGAGTTCTATCGGAAATTATCGGACCAGCTCACATCGGTTCCGGGGGTTCGCGGCGCCGCCGTCACCAGCCATCAGCCATCCACGCTGTTCTCTGCCAAAACGCCGTACACGCTCGACGGGTCGTCACTGGCAACGGTGGACGAGCAAAAGACCGCGTCCTTCATCATCGTCTCATCGACCTACTTCGACACGCTCGGTGTCCCGACACTCGTCGGCCGCACCTTCACGGTGGCAGACCGCGAGGACGGCGCGCCCGTGACCCTCGTCAACGAGGCTCTTGCCCGGCGGTTGTGGCCCGATCGGTCTCCTGTCGGAGAGCGCCTCATCGTGCAAGGCGAGTCAAGGGAGGTGATAGGCGTCGTGGGAAACGTCATCGAAGATGTCTTTCTCTCACAAACCGCTGGCGCCGAGCCCATCGTCTATCTACCACAGGCACAGGCGGCCCAACGCACAGTGTTCGTTCTCGCCCGTACAGCAACCGAGCCGAACGCGCTCTCGGCGACGGTCCGCGACGCAGTGTCCGCGCTCGATCCGAAACTATCGGTCACCCAAATCCAAACCATGGAAGAAGTGATCGATCAGTTCTTCCTTGGTGGAAGGGTCATCAGTGTTTTGCTGGTCGGCTTCGGCGGCTTGGCCCTCGCTCTCGCCGCGATTGGAATCTACGGGGTGATCGCTTTTTCGGTATCGCGGCGCACCCACGAGATTGGTGTTCGCATGGCGATGGGCGCCCGACGCCACGACGTCTTGCGCCTGGTGCTTCGGGAGGGTGTCTGGCTCGCAACTCTCGGTTTCATCATCGGTATTCCTGGTGTGTTTCTGGTCGCGCGTTCGATCCAGTCGATCTTCGTCGGCTTCGCGGCAGTTTCGGCTGGCAACGCCGTCATCGTCGGGCTCGTTCTATTTGCGACCGCGGTGTTGGCCAGCTACCTCCCCGCGAGACGCGCCGCCAGCGTCGCCCCCGTGACCGCGCTACGCCACGAGTAGCGGGGCGATACCCACTTTAGCGATCGAGCGCCATTGATCGACGGATCTCGATCACGCGCGCATCATTTTGAAGTGGCTCGAGTGCCGAACTGGTGACGCCGGCAGGCAGCAGCACGTAGTGTTCAATTAGCGCTTTCGAGAACGGGAAC
The DNA here is from genome assembly GCA_947259165.1 of uncultured Acidobacteriota bacterium. Classification (GTDB taxonomy): domain Bacteria; phylum Acidobacteriota; class Vicinamibacteria; order Marinacidobacterales; family SMYC01; genus CAMYKY01. The sequence continues at coordinate 14,849 of CAMYKY010000071.1, forward strand.
CTGGACGAGCGACGCTGACCTAGCGAACCACTTTCGAGAGCCCCCGGGGACTATCCACGTCCTTCCCAAGCCAAACCCCGACACCGTGCACGAGCAGCTGAAGCTCCACCGCCCTCACCAAGGAACGAACAACCCGAGGCACCTGCACCTCCGAAGACATCTCCACCAGCGTCGCTCCCGCGGCCCGAACCGCTTCCGTAATCGCTGCCCCAGCACCTTGAAGCGCCACGACCACCACGCCCGGTTCCGCGACCGCTATGGGACCGTGACGAAACTCTCCTGGCGGATAAGCGAGCGCTGGGATGTAGGACACCTCGAGCAGTTTGAGCGCCGCATCCCGGGCAACCGGGTACAACAATCCCCCTCCAAGAAAGATCACCGTCTTCGCGGACGCGACGCGGTCAACGACGGCATCAAGTGGTTCGATACGCTCTATCGCCAAAGCCGCGCGACGAATCGCACGCGTCGCCGTCGCCACGGAGCCCAGGCGCACGCTCGCGAGGATCAGCGACGCAGCCACAAGAGCCGTGAACCCCTTCGTCGACGGGATCGCGCGCTCAACGCCAGCACCCGTGACCCAGGCCATATCGGCATCCCGGCTCAGAGGTGAGTCGTCGATATTCGTGAGCGCAAGCGTTCGACACCCTTGACGCTTCGCCCGCTTGAGCGCAGCGCGCACGTCCGACGAGCTCCCAGAGTGTGAAAGGCCCACAGCCAGAGCTCGACCGGGGATTGCGTGTCGGAACGATTCAGACGCATGGTCGACTCGAGTCACGACACAGCCGATGCTCTCGAGATAAATCCGAGCGGCAAGCGCGGCGTTGAACGAAGAGCCACTCCCGACGACGACGACCTGAGACACGCCCCGGAAGAGAGACTTCGGGAGCGCCCGCTCGGCCTCCGCGCGCCGGCAGAGCTCGCGAAGCACATCGGGTTGCTCGCGAATTTCCGCGAGCATCCTCGTGCCGGTCATTCGCTAGGGCACTTGGCAGGCTGCAGCACAATGCGGTCCCAGTCTGCGCGACCGCTTGGTGCCGCGAGCCAGTCGAATGGTGCGGCAGGCGCGTTCGGCGTCACACAAGAGTGAGTGCGCATTGAGCGCTAAAAGTGCAGCTTCACGCCGAGTTGAAACTGTCGCGAGAGGTAGCCCCGCGTGGGACGGAACACTTCGTCCGACGGGATCGGGTTCAAGGCGTTGGCAAAGTCGTCGATCGCGACGGTATCCAACCGATCACGAATGTTCTCGCTGTTCAACAGGTTGGTGAACTCTCCGAACACCTCGACGCGCAGATTCTCACGACCGAGAGTGAAGTACTGAGAAAAGCGTGCGTCCACTTGCTTGTACCAGCCGAGCTGCTGAGCGTTTCTTTCTACGCCCACCGGCCGATCGTTGTTGGATGTTCCGTCAAAATTCACGTCACGGTCCGACCGGATATTGAACGGCAAGCCGCTGTTGAAATTGAGGACGAATCCGATCTGGGTGTCGGTCGGAAGCGTCCACACGCCGCTGGTGATCCAGGTGTGGCGCACGTCGAAGGGCGTTGAGCTTCGGTCACGCTCGATGTTGGTGTAGTCGGAAGTGAAATCCGTATCCCCCGTCGCGGTGGCGGCCACCACATAGCGGCCCCCGATAATCGAATCGTCTTCGCCCTTGGCAAGCGTGTAGAACGAATTGAACGAGAGTCCTTGGCTGAACCGCTTCCGTAACCGAAACGTCGCCGCGTTGTAGCTCGACTGCGCGATCGACTGAATCTGCCAGTTACGGTTGAACGCCGGATTCGCTCGCGTGTTCGCGTTCACATCGCTGCTCCAGATGGGCCGCCCGTCTGCGAGAGATCCCACCGGACCGATCAGGTTCGTGTCGATAGTGACCGGGAGATTGCGTCCCTCGGCGTTCACGTAGGCGACCTCGACGGACAAATCCGGGCGGAACGCGTGCCGTAGCTGCACCGTACTCTGCCATGAATAGTTGTTGCTGAACTCGGGCGACACCGTCCGTATCGTAGAAGGAGTCCCGAAGGTCGTACCCGGCCCTTGCACGAGGCTGTTCGGAAACGGCGGCGCCCCCGGATTGTCTGGACCGAGGTCGAACCGCTGGAACCGGGGGTCTCCGTTTTGAAGGATCGCGTCCTCGTAGAAACGGTTGAGCGGGGAGTCGTACATGATCCCCGTGTGCGCGCTCAACACGGTGCGCCCCTCACCACTGAGATCCCACGAGACGCCGATGCGCGGCGCAAGGTTATTCTTGTCGACTCGGAAGTCGGCGGAATCCGGATTGAGAGGAAACGCCACCGACTCGGGCACATCGAAGAGGTCGTATCGAACGCCGTACAAGAGCTTGAGATACGAAGATACTTGCCAGTCGTCCTGGAAGAAAAAGCTGTAAAACGCGGAGTTGATATCGAGCGTCGGGTCACCCAGCGGCTGACTTACGGTCTGGTACGCGAAGGGGTCAATCCCGTTCGCAGCCGCAAGATAGTCGTCAGCGCTGGCAAACGTATAGCGCGTAAACAGCGGCTCTTCGCGCAAATCATCGATGAACTCGACATTCGCGCCGAACTTGAACGAGTGATTGCCCCTGAATACCGTGAAGCTATCCACGATCTGAACGTTCTGCTGTTCGAACGTGTCGAGACCGTCCGGAGCGCCAAAGTTCGCCACACCGTTGATGTTGATCGTGGGAACCGCAGCCGAGAACTGGCTCGCCACACGTCGGGTGCGGCGCCGGCTCCACTGAATACGTAGCTCGTTGAGCCTATTGTCGCCAAACGTCGACACCATCTGCGCTCCGACGCCATTGGCGCGATCGTCGAAATCGAGACTTCGTTCGAGAGTGTTGAGACCGCCCGCGATGTTGTCAGCGATCACCTGATCGAACAGCGTGTAGCGGACCGCCAACTGATTGGAGTAATTGAGCTGAAAGTCGGCTTTGCCGATAAAGAAATTCGCGTCGGCGGCGGCGGGAATGACTCCGTCGCCCAGGGCATCACTGATACCCAATCGCGCCGCGTCGACGGGACTCACAGTGATGACACGGTCGGCGGAGAGATCGCGCTTCACTTTCTCGTAACCAAAATAGTAGTGCGCCTTGTCGGTGCGAATGGGTCCACCAACGGTACCGGTAAATCCATCGACGTTGGTATCCGGCTTGGGATCGCCCGGCGCCAGGAAGAAAGGTCGCGCCGAGAATGCTTTGCGGCGGAATCGGTAGCTCACACTGCCGCCCATGTCGTTCGTCCCCGACGGGGTGACGACGTTGTAGACCATGCCAGTCGTTTTGCCGAACTCCGGAGCGAAACCGCTGGTGACGACGTTGACCTCTTGCACCATGATCTCCGAGATCGGGGCGAGCCTGAGGCCGGCGCGATTCGTCTGCGTGTTCGTATTCCCGTCCATCTGGAAATTCGTGCGCATCTGCGTGCCGTTGGCGTTGATGCGCGGCACGCCGAACTCCTCATTCTCATAGCCAGTCACGTTGGCTTGGAGCAACGCGAAGTTGAACGGGTTGCGTGACACCAGCGGGATATTCTGGATCTCTCGCGAGTCGAGGACACGCCCCAGCTCGATCTTGCCGGGCTGGACCACGGGAGAATCCGCGGACACGGTGACCGACTCTTGAATCTGCCCGAGGTTCAGCGCCATGTCGACCCGAGCCGTCATCCCTGCAGTCAAGACGATCCCGTCCTGAGAGAACCGCGTAAATCCCGGGATCTCCGCGGTGACCTGGTACGTCCCCAGAGGCAGGAGTTGAGCACGGTAGTAGCCGGCTTCATTGGTCGTCACGATGCGGGTGAGGCCCGTCCCAGTATTGATGACGGCGACTGCGACGCCGGGTATCGCGCCTCCACTCGAGTCTCGAATCACGCCCTCGATGGTGCCGTTGATGGCCGATGCCTGGCCGAAAGCCAATCCAGCGGTTCCGGAGAGCCCGAGACCAATGATGACGAGAGTGGCGATGGTGCGTATGCCCAACATATGTCGCGCATTCTAGACACGGAACGCGCTGCATCCCAAACGCTCGCAAGCCTTTGAGTTCCCCCCTTCCTGTGCTGTTGGACTGCAACAGATATTCGTTGCCAAAATCGCCGGCCCTTTTGTGCGCGGGCTGCGTTGTCGAGCATTTGTTGCAGTTCGGCCTCCGGCCTTGCCCTGCGCTCGACAAGCTCGCTGGGGAAGGCGGAAAATATCTAGATGTGTCGTCGTCATCCCGCCTTGCCAGCCCACAAAATTGCCTCGCAATTTGCGCAACGAATATCTGTTACAGTCCACTAGTCTCAGCGCCGCTCGAAGAAAGGAGGCGCTCACATGAACGCAACGCTCTCCGAAACGAAGTCACTCAGGAGTCGGCCCACGCTGGAGGGGGTCCTCCCGTCTGGCCCGGGAAAGACTGGCTCGCTTCTATCCATCGACACCGAAGTCCCGAGCTCCGCCGCCATCCACGTCACGACGACCGATTCAGGCTACTACATTAATATAGACGGCTTGATCGACGTCACTCACTGCCACCGTTAAGAGCCATGGGAATCTACACGCTTTCGCTGCTGTCGCTCCTGCCCATCCTCACCGTTGCGCTGTTTCTCGTGATCTTGCGCTGGCCGGCCGCCAGGGCTATGCCGCTGTCCTACATCGTCGCGGCGCTGCTAGCTTTGTTCGTTTGGCGCGTGCCCGTCGTTCAAATCGCGGCCGCAAGTGTGAACGGACTCATCGTCGCGGGGACGCTGCTTTACATCATTTTTGGCGCCATTTTGCTCTTGAACACGCTCAAGGAGAGCGGCGCCCTTCGAACAATCCGTCAAGGGTTCACCAACATCACCCCAGACCGTCGCGTCCAGGTGATCATCATCGCGTGGCTTTTCGGAGCGTTTATCGAAGGCTCAGCGGGTTTCGGCACGCCGGCGGCGGTCGCAGTGCCGCTGCTCGTCGGGCTCGGCTTCCCCGCCCTGGCGGCCGTGATGGCCGGTATGATCATCCAAAGCACACCGGTCTCTTTCGGCGCGGTCGGAACCCCCATTCTTGTCGGCGTCAACGCTGGCCTGACGGGTGCCGTGAACGTCGAAGCTTTTGCCGCCGCGCGCGGGATCACTGAATGGTCGGATCTACTCGCGATGATCGGCGCCAAAGTGGCGTTGCTGCACGCGGTCGCGGGGACCCTGGTGCCACTCATCGTCGTCGCGTTCATGACTCGATTTTTCGGTAAGAATCGGAGTTTCGCTGAGGGACTCCAGGTGTGGCGGTTCGCTCTGTTCGCGGCGCTCGCGATGACGGTTCCCTACTTGATCATCGCTAATGTGCTCGGCCCCGAGTTCCCATCGCTCTTGGGCGCACCGATCGGACTCGTGATCGTCGTTTTCGCCTCAAAGAAGGGGCTGCTGATGCCAAAGCCGTCCGAGTATTGGGACTTCGAGCCCGAGGAGGCATGGGAGCCCCACTGGTCGGGTTCGATCGAAATTCGAGATGGCGCGAGCTCGAAACATACTATTAGTCCGGTGATGTCATGGGTGCCGTACGGCATTGTCATCGCGTTGTTGATCCTCACGCGCCTGCGCAATCTCCCGTTCGGCGGATGGTTGAACGCGTGGTCGGTGACTTGGCCACAGATATTCGGCTCGCCGGTCAGCGCCGCGTTCCAACCCCTGACGCTGCCGGGAACGATCTTTGTCGTCGCCTCGTTGGCTACGTTCTTCCTCCATCGAATCGACGGCCCTTCCTACCGCAAGGCCTGGTCGAGCTCGCTCAAAACCACCGTCGCGGCTTCGGTGGCACTCGTGTTCACGGTTCCGATGGTCCAGGTTTTTCTGAACAGCTATGGTGGTGCCGCGGGATTCGAGCGGATGCCGATCACCCTTGCCGACGGCGTCGCATCATTGGCCGGCGGGGCCTGGCCGTTGTTTGCACCGTTCATCGGCGGCATGGGCGCCTTCGTCGCCGGACCGTCAGCAATATGATGTTCTCGTTGTTCCAGTTCGGCGTCGGCGAGCGCATTGGTATCGACCCGAGCTGGGTCGTCGCACTTCAGGCTGTCGGCGGTGCCGCTGGCAACATGATTTGCGTTCACAACGTGGTTGCCGCGTCCGCCGTCGTCGGCCTTCTCGGGCGAGAAGGCGTCGTCATCCGCATGACGTTTCTCCCGTTCATCTACTACGCCCTGCTACCAGGCTCTCTCGGGTACCTGATCGTCTGGTACGCGGACAAGGGATTGTTGAACGCCGGAAGCGTGCTCGTCGCCGCCATCGTCCTCGGAGTGGTCGCTTTTGTCCGGGTTCAGCTCAGCCGCGCTCGCTAGGGCGAATCTCATTTTGTACGACCGGGCGATTTGGCTGTAGGGAAAAACCTATGGCAGCTCAACCGCAACCCACCGTGTCCCCGTGATCTCGCTCCATCTAGCTCCAGAATAGACACTTCTCCCGGCACCTCTTACGCACGGATGTGGCGCGAACGTTGCAGCATGTGCGCTAGTGGACTGTAACAGTTATTCGTTGCGCAAATCGCGAGGTCATTTTGTGGGCTGGCAAGGCGTGATGACGACGATATATCTGGATATTTCGAGGATTCACAACGCAGCCAGCGCGCAAAAGGGCCCGCGATTTTGGCAGCGAATAACTGTTACGGTCCACTAGTCGCCCGCAGTGCGCACGGCACTTGTCTGCCTCGCGCGTGATGGCCCAGGAATCCACGAATGAAAAGTTCGCTCCGCCGCCACGTTATGCTGTGGCTGGCTCCGGTGCTCGTGCTCACGATTCTCGGAGGCCACGCGTTCTCGGGGCAGCCGGCGATGCCGAGAGCAGCGGCGTACGCTCTGTGTTTTCTTATTGCGCTCGCAGCACTCGGACTGATCCTGCAGCGCAACCTCACCGCGCCACTCACCCAGCTCGCGAAAGGGTTGGCACAGCTTCGCTCGGGCTCTGGACCGCTGCCGAAAGAGCTTCCAATTCATCGCAACGACGAAATTGGAAGCGTCGCGCGCGAAGCCGCATTGATTGCCGGCGAACGCAACGTCGCCGAGCTTCGCCGGCTCGAAAGCGAAACGAAAGTCGCAGCTCTCACCGACGCGATCTCCGATTCCATTTTTCGTCTCGATCGGGACGGCCATGTACTCGGGCACCAGGTACCCCCGAATAAGCCGTCGCTCCTGATATCCGAACCCGCTCTGGGAATGAAACTCGTCGACGTGCTGCCGCAAGACGTCGCCGATCAATCCGTCGATGCGCTCGCTCGAGTGTTCGTCGAGGAAAAACCGCAGCACTTCGACTTCGTGACCGACGAGAACGGGGAGTCGAGAAGCTACCACGCGCGATTTGCACTCTCGGGCGAGACCGAGGTCCTTGCGATCGTCCGCGACACGACCCAGCAGGAAGCCACTCACTCGTCGAAGGCGCGGCTCGATACCATCCTCGACGCCACGCTCGATCCCGTCATAACCATCACCGCCGCTCGAGAGATCCGCTACATGAACCCAGCGGCGAAGTCGCTCCTCGGAATTCAGGAGCCAAGCCCGTTCAGCTTGAGCCTCGATGACTTCCTGCCCGATTGGGCCCACACGCAGATTGAGAACGTCGCCCTCCCGACATCGATTGAAGAGGGGGCGTGGCAAGGAAACTCCGCGCTGATACGCGACGGCGATGAGGAAGTGCCGATTTCACTGACGGCAGTTCCTCATCGAGGCGACAAGGGTGCCGTCGAGCTCATCTCTCTCATCGCCCGAGACCAGCGAGAGCGCAAACGCTTCGACGACCACGTGCTCTTTCTAGCCGACCACGATCCGCTCACTTCGTTGTATACCCGCCGCCGCTTCGTCGAGGAGCTTGGACGCGAGCTTGCGCGCGCACGGCGCTCCGGTGCCGGGGGCGCGGTGGTGTTGTTGGACCTCGACGACCTCAAGTACGTCAACGACAGTCTCGGCCACAGTATCGGGGACAAGCTCCTGAGCGAGCTATCGCAGCTGCTTCGAAAACACGTTCGTGCAAACGATATGCTCGCTCGCCTCGACGGTGACGAGTTCGCCATCCTCGTTACCGAGACGCGACCTAGTCGCGTCGAGTTCGTCGCCGAGAGGCTGCTCAAAGCGATTCGGAACCACTCCGTCGACGCTGGCGAACAGCCGGTGGGTGTCACCGGGAGTGCGGGGGTTGCGTTCTATCCAGAGCACGGTGCGAGCGCCGAAGAGCTTCTTTCGCGGGCGGATCAGGCACTAGCTCGAGCCAAGCAGCGCGGCCGCGATCAATTCGTTGTGTTCAAGCCCGACGAGAACTGGCAGGCGCAAGTTGACTCGAGACTCTCTGGCGAGAAGTTGATCCGCGAGGCGCTCGCTAAGGGTCGTTTTGTCCTCCACGCCCAGCCGATTCTGGACTTGAAGACCGACAAAATCGTCCAGTTCGAGATCCTTCTGCGCATGCTCGGCCCGAAGAACGAGCTGATGCCACCCGCGTCTTTTCTCGCGACCGCGGAGCGATTCGGTCTCATCCGCTCCATCGATCGCTGGGTCGTCCGTCAGTCGATCAAGTTGATGGGACGACAGCAAAAAGTCGGCAACAATATTCGTCTTTCGGTCAACCTTTCCGGAAAATCGCTCGGAGACTTCGAGCTGACCGCTTTGATCGAAAAGGAGCTGGACGAGAACAAAGTGGACCCCCAGCGCCTCACGTTCGAGATCACGGAAACGACCGCGATCTCGGACACGGAACGCGCCAAGATTTTCGCGATCGCTCTGAAGCAGATCGGTTGCCGCCTGGCCCTCGACGATTTCGGGGTCGGATTCTCGTCCTTCCACAAGCTCAAGACTCTGCCCGTTGATTACCTGAAGATCGACGGTAGCTTCATCCGCGACCTTCCGAAGAACAAAGTCGACCAGCATCTGGTCCGCGCGATGGTCGAGGTCGCACGCGCTCTGCGGAAACGCACCGTGGCGGAGTTCGTCGGCAGCGAAGAAACGCTCAAGCTGGTCCGTCAGGCCGGCGTCGACTTCGGCCAAGGTTTCCATATCGGCAAGCCCGACGCCGTCGAAACCTTCCTGCCCCAGGCACCCGCCGCCGAGCCGCAACCTAACTAGAAACGCTTCACCGCGGAGACGCGGAGAGCGTCTCCGGGGTCGATCTTTCGCTGGTCCTGGCGCAATGCCAGGATCGGGTCGACCCCGGAGGCTCGCAGTGCCGGGAGCAACGATGCTAACGCAGCGACGACGAACAGCACGACGGCGGCGGCAAAGGTGCGTGAGTCCCGTGGGCTCACGCCGTAGACCAAGCTGCCAAGAAAACGCGCGAGTACGAGTGCCAGGCCCACACCGATGACGACAACGATCCCCGCCAAAGTGTCCCAGAACCACCTCGGTCGGGGCTATCATGGAGGCATGCGGGACCTCGATCGAACCCTGCGGCTCATCATCTATGAACACTTTGGCCGGACCGGGTCGACGCCTTCCCTCGAGACGATCGCAACGCGCGGACAGTGCTCGAGACCCGAAGTCGAAACGTCTCTCGCTCGCCTCGAAGCCGAGCACCACGCCCTCGCGCTCGCCCCTACCACGCGCAATGTTTGGATGGCCCATCCGTTCTCCGCCGTGCCGAGCCCGTTTCCGGTAGAGACGGCGAGCGTCACCTATTGGGGCAACTGCGCGTGGGACGCGGTGGCCATCCCCTCGCTCCTCTCTCTCGACGCAAGCGTTCCGGCCCGGTGCGCGGAAAGCGGAGCCGAGATGAACCTCGCGTTTCGAAACGGCTCGATTGTCGACAACACGGCCCCCAACGGTGTCGTCCACTTCGTCGTTCCGCCCCGCCGCTTCTGGGACAACATCGGTTACACGTGAGCCACGATCCTGTTGTTCCGGTCGGAAGACGACGTAGCCGCATGGTGCGAGAGGCGTCACGTAGACTTTGGAGCCACCATGCCGATCTCGACAGCCTGGGAGCTAGGCAAGCTCTGGTACCAGGACCGTTTGACGCCGGAGTGGACACCCAAAACCACCGAGACCATGCGAGCGATCTTCGAAGCCGTCGGCCTCACCGGGGAGTTCTGGAGGGTCCATTGAGTGTCCCGAAATGAGGTCAGCCTCCAATGTCAAGTGCTTGAATCTAAAGGCGTGTATCATGGCATGGGCATTGCACACCAATAGGAGTACGCCTATGAACACTCGACTCGCCTTCGCCCTCGTCGCCACGTTGTTCACCGCTTCGGTCGTGGCCGCACAGCAAGAGGAGCCTGATTTCCTTTTCGGAGCGCCGCGGGGTGCTATTTCCGTGCGCGGCGGGTACCTGCTTGCCTCCGCGAACAGCGAAATCTACGAATTGTTTTCCAAAGATCTGACGATCCAAGCGAGCGATTTCAACGCTTTCGTGTTGGGTATCGACGGTGCTTTGACTCTCCATCCTCGATTGGATGTTCTTCTCGGTTTCGAGTACAGCCGGGCAGCCGTCGATTCGGAGTATCGCGATTTTGAGGAAGACAACGGGGCGCCCATCACCCAGACAACCGAGCTCAGAACCTTCCCGCTCAGCGCTAGTATCAAGGTATACGTGACGCCGCGCGGCCGAGAGATCAGCCGCTTCGCTTTCGTTCCGAGCAAAGCACGACCTTACGTCGGTGCCGGTGCCGGTCTCATTTGGTACAAGCTCGAACAAGCCGGCGATTTCGTCGACTTCACGGACTTGGCGATCTTCTCGGAGCAGTTTTCATCGAGCGGTTGGAGCACAGAGACTCACGTTTTCGGCGGGCTCGACCTGCAGTTGAGCCCAAGATGGTATCTCTCGTTCGAAGGGCGCTACGTTTGGGCGAATGCAGAATTAGTCGAAAACTGCGCCGTAGAATTTGAAACGGGCTGCTTCGTCGGGTTCGACCCTATCGACCTCAGCGGCCTCCGGATCACCGCGGGCTTTAACTACAGTTTTTGAGTAGTATGGAAGACACAGGAGGAAGCAGATGACGGCAGCACTCCTACTCGCAGCTCTCGCGATGGCGGCGCCATCGACGCAAGACAATCTCGACCCCCGATGGGTCCCCTGGCTCGGTTGCTGGGAGCTCGTCGACGACCAGCGGCGCGATCCGCTGATAGGCGAGGCCGACCCGACCCAGGCCCAAGACGCGCCACTTCGCGGGTTGGTTTGCTTGAATCCGGCGCCCGGCGGCGAAGGCGTCACCGTCACGACGGCAGCTGACGGTGAAACGTTTTTGGAAGAAACCCTGATCGCTGATGGCGAGAAGAATCCGTCGGCCAAAGGTAAGTGCAATGGCTGGCAGCGCACCGAGTGGTCCGAGGATGGCAATCGCCTGTTCACGAGTGCCGAGCTCACTTGCGACGAGAACCGCGAGATGAAGGTCTCCGGGCTCACTATGATGGTGCCGCGCTCGACTTGGGTCGACATTCAGATCGTCGAGAGCGACGCAGGACGCGCGGTCTTGATCCGCCGCTACCGCCCTGCAGACGAGGAAGATGTCGCCGACGCCGGCGGAGCGGCGCTCAACGCCGATCTCGCATTTGACGCCGCGCAGAATCGACATCGCCGCGCCCTCACCGCTCCAATGTCCGCGGATGATATTGCCGAAGCGGCATCGAGAGTTGCTCCCGAAGCGCTCGAAGCCGCGGTGCTCGAGCACGAGGAGGGCTTCGACCTGAACGCGGAGACGCTCGTTCGTCTCGATGATGCGGGCTTGAGGCCTGGACTCATCGACTTGATGGTCGCCCTGTCCTACCCCGAGCAGTTCGTCGTCAACTCCGGGACGGGGGATGCCTCCGGCGGCGGCGGCTTTGCTATGCCCGGAACGTACTATGGCCCAATGCTTCCTTACGGCTATGGCATGCCGTACCACGTCGTGCCCTTCGGGTATTACTACTGGTACGCACCGTATCACCCGCAATACATCGTGCGGCCGGTCGCGGTGCGAGAAGTGCGTCAGGGACTCGTCAGCAGCCAGGGCTACGCGCGAGTCTCGCCCCGCTCAACGGGCCGCCGAGCGCGGCGCCGAGGATCAGGGAGCAACGGTTCTGTGGGGTCGAGCTCGAGCAGCTCGGGCAGCTCAGGCGGCAGTGTCAGTAGTCAAGGTTACTCACGGGGCGGCTCATCCGGCGGCCGGTCGGCGAAGCCGAAAAACGACTAGCCGGCGCGAGTGCCGTCAGGAACGACGGTTTCGGGGACGGCGAGTCGAGGCATGAGACCATCGGCATAGCCGATATCGAACAGCATGCCTTCCGAGAGCTGGCCCAGCATGCGACGCGGTTTCAGGTTCACGACGAAAAGAGCTTGTTGTCCTTCGATCTCGCGCGGGTTCGCCCGCTCTTGTTTGATGGCGGCCAGGATCGTTCGCCGGTGATTCCCGAAATCCACGGTCAGCTTCACGAGCTTGTCGGCGCCTTCGACGTCGTCGACGGAGACGATGGTCCCAACGCGAACGTCGATCTTATCGAGCTCATCGTAGGAGATCTCAGGCTTGACGGTAGCGGGTTCGAAGTTGTCCAGGCTCATGGCTCATCCCCATTCGACATATTTTGACTGGCAAGACTAACGCATTCTTCAACTTTTGTTGAGCTATCGACTCCCCATAGAATCTATCTCGTGATGAAGACCGCCGCGGCAAGAAGCCGCGCGATCCCACCGTCGGCCACCGTCGCGATCGCGGACGCCGTATCCGGCATGCGCCAACGCGGTATCGACTACATCGATTTTTCGGCGGGCCGGGCCGCCGAGCCCACGCCGGATTACATCGTCAGAGCCGCGGTGGACGCGATGACCGCAGGTGAGACGCATCAAACAATGGCCCGGGGGACGCCGGATTTCCGGGCCGCGTGTGCCGCCAAGCTCGCTCGTGACAATGCGATCGAAGCGGACCCCGAGCACGAAGTGATCGCCACCCTCGGCTGCAAGCAAGGACTGTTTCTCGCCCTGATGGCAACTCTCGACCCCGGCGACGAGGTTCTCGTCGAAGATCCTGGCTTCGTCAGCTATCAGCCAGAGATTCGATACTGCGGCGGGGTTCCCGTGGCAGCGCCGCTACCGTGGAGCGCCGAGCTCCTCGAGTCGCGACTCACCCCACGAACGCGTGGGCTCTTGATGTGCTCACCTCAGAATCCAACCGGCGATGTCCAGACCATGACCTCGCAATTTACCGACAGGATCAGCGGGTCCGAGCACTAGGCCCGATGAATCTGGAACCCGGGCCCATTTGTGTCTATCATGGGCCTACCGTCGCCAGAGAGGACATCCAATGATGTTGCGTTCGATCTGCGTTGTAAGCTTGGTCGGCCTCACCGGCTTGCTCGGGAGCAACGTGCGCGCCGAAGAGGGCCCCCGAGTCAAGCTCAACGGCTACGCCGAGTTCACCAAAAACGGCATCCTCGTCGTCGAAGGTCAGCAAGTCTTCGCGGATGGAAAGACGAAGTTCAAAGGCGACGCCGCTGGCGGGCTGTCGAGCATACCGTTGGGCTACGAGGTCAAAGTCGAAGGCCGTCGTCAGCGCGGCGGTAACGTCCGCGCGACGACGATCGAAGCCAAGCCCAACGGCAGCGCGATGTATGAGTCGGAGGTCGTGAGCGCAACCAACCAAATCGAAAAGGCGTGGGTCAACGCGGGCGAGATGTACATGGAAGATGGCCGGCGGCGCCAAAGTGTCGGAGACATCCTCGACACCGGTCCCGAAGTCGAGCGGGTGCGCGCCATCATGCTGAGGCTTCTGCCGCCCTACGTTAGTGCCGACGACGTGCGGGTTCACGTAGTCGACACGAACGAGTGGAACGCCTCCGCCATGGGAAACGGCGCCGTCTGGGTCTACACCGGGCTGTTGAACGACATGAGCGACGACGAGATCGCGATCATCCTCGGCCATGAGCTAGCTCACTACACGCACGAGCATTCGCGCAAGGGAATGAAGACAAGCATGTGGGGCCAACTCGCCGGCGTCGCGGGAGCGGTGGGCGTCGGCGCGATCGACAGTGGCGCCGCACGATCCGCAGCAGGCCTCGGCACTTCGCTGGGCCTGTCCGCTTGGCAAAGCGGCTATAGCCGCGAGATGGAAGATCAGGCCGACCGCGTCGGTTTGCGCTATGCGTACGAAGCGGGCTTCGACATCACCCAGGGGCCAGCGCTTTGGCAGAAGTTCCGCAAGAAGTACGGTGAGGACGATACGATGTCGAACTTCCTCTTCGGAAGCCACTCGCGGCCCACCGACCGCATCCGCAATATCAATCGAGAGCTGAGACGGACCTACCCCGATACGCTACACTAGCCGCCGCGTGGTGGTCTGGCTCGAACGGTATCGAAAACTCTCTTTGGGTCTCCGTATTCTGCTCTTCATGGGGATCGGTGTACTTGCCGGCCTCGTTTTCGGTGAGCGCGCCGCGATCGTTCAGCCGGTAGGCGATCTCTTCATTCGCCTGCTGCTGATGGCAGCCATCCCGCTCGTGTTTTTCAATCTACTCGCCGCGATCGCCGGCTTGACGGACGTCAGTCTCCTCGGCCGTCTCGGGATCAAGATTCTTGCGTACTACACGGTGACGACCGCTATCGCACTGACTCTTGGTCTCACCATCACGGCGTGGCTCCAGCCGGGCCGAGGCATCCAGCTGACCGAGGCAGTCTCCGAGGATCTCGGTGAGATTCCCGGAATGTCCGACGTTTTGCTCGACCTCGTACCGACCAACGTCGTCAAAGCGTTCGCGGAAGGCAATGTCGCTCAAATCGTCGTTTTCGCTGTCCTGCTGGGCATCGCCAGCCTTCTGCTTGCCCAAGAGCAGCGGGAGCCCCTCCAAAGGCTCTTCCAATCGCTCGCCGAGCTACTTCGCAAGTTGGTCGCCCTCGTCTTACGTTTTGGCCCACTGGGCATCGGGGCGCTCGCTGCCGCGACGGTGGGAAAATACGGCTCCAGCGGTCTTCGGTCCACTTGCGCTATTTCTCGGATCGGTTTGGCTGGCGCAGTTATTGATGGTCCTCATCTACATGGGACTCCTGGCCGTGGTCGGGCGGATGTCACCCATCGATTTTCTGAAGAGAACGGGCCCCCTCTATGCCACGACTGCTGCAACTTGTAGCAGTCACATGGGAGACATGGTGGGTACCGTGTTGGTAGCGAGGACCGAGAAATAATGCCCGACGAGCGCGTCGAATCCACCGCTCGTCGCTCCGACCCTCCCTCTCCCCCCGAATGGGGGGAGAGGGCCTGGGGTGAGGGGGATGTTCAGATCGCAAACGGCGAGTCGCACCAACCCTCCCTCTCTCCTCGAACAAGGGGGAGAGGGCCTGGGGTGAGGGGGATGTTCAGATCGCAAACGGCGAGTCGCACCGACCCTCCCTCTCTCCTCGAA
>CAMYKY010000072.1:0-1371 GCA_947259165.1 uncultured Acidobacteriota bacterium
TCGGGCGGCGATCTTTTCGCTTCCAAGCTCCATCGCGAACTTGAGGTAGGGAAAGACTTGCTTCATCGCGGCCGAGTTAACAAAACACGGACTCGCGCAGCTCGGACAGACTTGGTCCAGCATTTCCTGCCGCATCGCGAGGTTCTCACGGTCGTAGTAAAAGGCCTTAGGGTCGCCGTCGCGTACGTTTCCGATGACCCGGCTGTTCTCGCAATAGGTGAGCTCGCCGTTGGGGTTGAGCAACAACCCTTGGTCCATCGATGGGCACGGCATCGCGCGCTTCATCCCGTTTTGGAACATCTTCACGTAGGCCTGGTACAAGAGCGCATCGCCGTCGGCTATCGTCGACTCGCGCACGCGCTTTTGGAAGAAATCCACGAGCTTCGGGAAGTCTTCCTCTTTGAGGTCGACCGACTCGGCGAGATCGCTGTTGCCGAACGCAAGCTCCGAGTAGCGCGCGATGGCGAAAACGACGTTGAGGTTTTCTTTCTTGCACAGCTCGTAGATGCGCTGGCCCTCATCGAGGTTTTGCGCGGTGAACGTGAACGACACGCCGAAGTTGAAGAACTTCTTCTTCTGCAGCTCCTGCATTTCCCGGACGGTGTCCATCGCCCGCTCGAACGCATGCCACACCCGCCGAATATCCTCGTGCGCGCCTTCGACACCGTCGAGGCTCACGCGAGTGCCAAAGACGAAGCCGTACTCGTTCGCCACATCGATGATCTGATCGAGAGTTTTGACGACACGCTCCTTGACGAAGCCGTTGGTGTTCAGCGTCATTTTGCGAAGCCGCGGCATGTTCTCCGCCATGATGCGGACGATCTCGACCATGTCTTTGCGTAGCGTCGGCTCGCCGCCAGTGATCCCGAGGTATTGAATCGAGCGGAACAGCTCGCTCGAGAACGCTTTGCGGTACTCCTCGGTCGTCAAGTCGTCGTGGTACGGGAGCTTCCACGAGTTGCACATGACGCACTTCGCGTCGCACTTGTAGGAAACGTTAAAGATGAGGACCGTGGGCGCGATGGCTTTGAATTTGCCAACGAGCTGGGTCTTCACGAAGTCCGCCGGCAAGGACGGCAGGCTCGTCTTCAAGAGCTTGCCCACGTAGTGATTGTTTCCAAACATGTGCTATTTGACCAAAATTACTTGTCTCTGCGATCCCGTACCGGCTTCGCGGGAACGCCAGCAGCGATGTGATACGCGGGTATGGATTCGAGCACGACGGCGCCCGCGCCAATAATAGCATGCGCGCCGATATCGACGCCGCCGGCCACGACTGCGTGGGCTCCTAACCAGCATCCGTCGCCAATCGTGATGGGCAGGCCGATGCGGCCCTGCTGCGAAACCGGGATGTCGAGGCGGTCGTGCATG
>CAMYKY010000072.1:1395-21740 GCA_947259165.1 uncultured Acidobacteriota bacterium
ACATACGCCGCGAGCATGACGTCCTTGCCAACCCTGATTTTGTCCGCGGAGAAGATCTCGCAGTTGAAGCCGATGTTCGCGCTCTCTTCCAGGTGGATGTCGCCGTTCTTGCACGAGAAAATCGTATTCCGCCCGATGAAAACGCCGTCGTCGAGCACGATCCCGGCGTTGTCGAGCCCCTTGGCATCGAGCAAAACGTTGTCGTCCACGACAACGTCATTGCCGATACGGATCTTGTGCGGATGACGCAGGACGACATTTTGCCCGAACATCACGTTTCGGCCGCAGGAGCCGAGCACTAGCGGGTACAGCTTGCTCCGAATGAACAGCCCCAGCGCTCCCGGAACCCACGCCCAAAACATCACCAGCTCGTGAAGCATGAGCGCGAACAGCCCCGGCCGACCGACCACGAGCTCCGCGTATTTTTGAACCTTCCCTTTCTTTTGATCCGATAGCTCCGTCTGCGCCACCTGGATGCGCTGGTCGTTCGGTTGAGAAACAGGCTCGGTCATACCGTATACGTCATACGGTATACGGCATACGGTCGGATGCCAAGCATACCGCTCAAACCCAACCCGCCTTCCGATACCACGCGAGCGTTTGCGCAACGCCAGCGTCGAGCTCGACCTTCGGCTCCCAACCTAGAATCTCGCGAGCTTTGTCAATCTTGAACGCGCGATCCTTCAGAAAGAAATCGAGGCGGCGCCGGTGAAGCGGGGGCTCGATGCCGAGCGGCCGGCATACAGCTTCACAAACTGCGGCCGCCGCGTACATAGGACCCGCAGGAAGCCGGAGCCACGGTGGAGCGACGCCTGCCTTATCAGCGATGAGCTCGACGAGCTCGTTGATGCTCGTGTAGCGCGCGCCCGCCAGGATGAACGCTTCTCCGTTCACAGCCTCGCTCATGTCGGCTGCACGGATGAAGCCTCGAGCGACGTCTTCCACGTGGGTCAAGTGGTACAAGACGTTGCCCTTGCCGATCATCGGGAACTTGCGCCGCGCGACCCCGCGAAACAATTTCAGAAACCGACGGTCTCCCGGCCCGTAGATGCCCACGGGTCGCAGCACCACGACGGGCAGCCCGCGGTCACGATGCAGACCGAGCACGACGCGCTCCGCCTCGACTTTCGTTCGTTGGTAGATATCTCCCGGGTTATACGGAGAGTCTTCGTCCGCGGGCGGTGCGACTTCGCCGTGAACGCCGCATGTGCTGCAATAAACAAACGGAATGCCACCTTCTGCGAGTGCCGCCTCGGCGAGAAGGCGCGTTCCTTCGACGTTCACCTGCCGATAGGTTGCATCCGACAGCCGCGCTTCGCGATAGACGGCAGCCACGTGGAAGATGCGATCGACGGAAGCTACCGCCTCTCGCAACCGAGGCCCATGGGTGAGATCCCCCTCAAAGGTCTCGACGTCGATTCCCTCTAAAAGCGACCGGTCGCTGTGTGGACGCACCAGAGCTCGGACGTCATGGCCGGCTTCATTCAGCAAGCGTGACAAATGGCTACCTGTGAACCCGTTAGCGCCGGTGACCAGAACTTTCACGGAGGTATTATAGGTGCTGAACAGGTGGATCTTGACAACCCTGTTGTGTTAGATTGGGGAGTTTGATTGGCTGCGTCAAATGGACGATCGCAGCCCGACTTTCGATCTGCAGACTACGACATGGAGGACATGCCGACAACATGAGCACCCAACCACTCAGGTACCTCATCATTGCATTAACGCTCGCCCTTGGAGTGACAGGATTCATCGCTTGCAGCGACAGCGGAGGCAACAGCGGCGGCACCGGAGCAACCATCACCATTACCGCCCCCGGGATCGTAGGACCGAACGCACAGTCCCCGGTTGCCAACAACCCACCGGAGCTCACGGTAACAAACGTCACGGTCAGTGACGGAAGTGGAGCGACGTACACATTTCAAGTCGCCACAGATCAAGCCTTCACCAGCATCCTGCGACAGGCAACGGGGATCGCGCAGGGCTCCGCCCAAACGAGTTGGACCCTGGGCACCGCGTTAGCCGACGGTGCCTACTTCTGGCGTGCCCAGGCCGTCGCTGGTGGGACCACAGGCCCCTTCTCCAGCGTGGCCCAGTTCCTCGTGTCCGGGGGAGGCGGGACGGGTCCCGGCGAGACCCAAGTCGTGTTCGATTCACTCACCGACGGAACGACTCTGGGCGAACGCTTCGGCGGAACTTTCACCAACCAGGGATGGCGCATCAACACGAACAACGATTTCCTCCGCTACGAAGTTCCCTCGGTAACCAATGGCTACGTGCAGTGGCAGAACGTGGGTCTCACACCAAGGGGTGCGAACGACGCTTCGCATATGCTCATGGGAATGTGGGATCCCTCCTCGGGCGGGTTTCGGCAAAACCCGTTCCGCGTGCACGTGCAAAAACTTTGGAACAACCCCCACAACCCGCCGTTCATGCGGTTCCGCTGGATCTCCCAGGGTCGCGAGGAGGAAGCGGGCATCAACTTCACGAACTGGGATCCTGGCCAAGTCTACCTGTTCCGCGTCGACTGGGGCCCGGCCGGTGGCGCGAACCGGGCGCGTGTGTTTCTCGACGGCGTCGAGATCATGTCGCTTGGATACAACCGTCCCTACACACCCGGCACGCATTTCATCGAGCTCGGCATTGGCGAGAGAGGCGAATCCGTCATCGACGCGATCTATCGCAACTTCTCGGTCGTCAGGCGCTAGTTGGACAGGGAGCGAACGACATGATGCTTCAACGACGATTCTTCACCTTGGGTGCAGTTCTCATTTCGGGCGCTCTGGCATTGGCCGGGTGTAGTGATAGCGGTGGCAACGGTGCCACCACCGGAGGCAGTGTCACCGTCACCGCACCCGGCATCGTGAGCCCAGCGAACGGAAGCCAGGTTTCGGGCCAAGTCACGTTCACGGTCTCGAACGCCACCGTCAGCGACGGCAGCGCAGCGACGTACACGTTCCAGGTCGCGGACGACTCGAGCTTCGCCAATATCATCATCCAGACCGCCGGTGTCGCACAGGGTGCGGGCGGTCAAACATCTTGGACTGCCGGTTCGTCGGTCGGAAGCGGTCAGATTTTCTGGCGGGCCCGCGCGAGCTCCGGCGCAACGCAAGGCCCGTACTCGAGCGTCGGCAACTTCCAGTTCCAGGGAGGAGCGCTGACGGGTGGCTCGACCGACCAAGTCCTGCTGTTCGATCCATTGATGGGATCGAGTCTCGGGGCCGTCGGTGGCGGTGAGTTCACCGACGAGGGATGGAAAGTCATCGCGAACTCGAACTTCATCATCTACGACATGGACACGATCGAGACCGGGTTTCTCGAGTTCGACGTCAAAGGCCTCGATATCCGTAACCCCACTCGCGACGCTCGCCACCTATTCTACATGTGGGACCCGAGTCTCGGCAGCGACATGACCTCGAACCGTTTCCGGGTCAGCCTGCAGAAACTCGACGGCCGAAGCTCAATCAACGACCGTTGGCTGCGTCTGCGCTTCATCACCCAGGGGCGGCAAACCGACGTCAGCAGCACGTTCCGAGGGTGGGTGCCCGAAAACACCTACCGCATCCGCATCGAGTGGGGCAGGGAAGGCGACGTCAACGCCTGCCGCGTCTTCATCGACGGCGATCAGAAGATGTTCTTCCAGTACGGACGTCCGTATATCCCAGCCCTCCATCGAATCGAGTTGGGAGCCGCGGGACGTGCGGAGACCCCGGAAGACGCGATCTACTCGAACGTCACCATTGGGACGCGATAAAAGTGCTCGACGCCGAGGCGCGAAGATATTTCGATTGACTTCGCGCCTTGGCGTCTATTTTTCTTCGTCGTCGTTGTCTAGGGTTTCGCGGATCGAGTAAGGCTTG
Organism: uncultured Acidobacteriota bacterium; assembly: GCA_947259165.1. Taxonomy (GTDB): domain Bacteria; phylum Acidobacteriota; class Vicinamibacteria; order Marinacidobacterales; family SMYC01; genus CAMYKY01. Next base: position 5,256 of record CAMYKY010000072.1, read on the forward strand.
GTTCGGCGGCTCTCCTGGTTCAGTCGGACTAGGAGCTCTCCCACGAGCCCCAGGCTTACGAGCTGGAGGCCGCCGAGCATTAGAAGACTTGCGAGCAACAGGAGTGGGCGGCCCGCGATCGCGTGGCCGAGACCGTATTTGACCCACGTCAAATAGGCGCCGAAGAACATCCCCGCGACGCCCATCAGAAGCCCGGCGGAGCCGAAGATCTGCAACGGCCGGCTTGAGTAGCTCAGGAGAAACTTCACCGTCATCAAGTCGAGGATCACGCGAAAGGTTCGCGAGATCCCGTACTTCGATTCTCCCTGACTGCGGGGTCGATGCCCCACGACGACTTCGTCGATCGAGACTCCCATGCTGCTCGCGACGGCAGGAATAAAACGATGCATCTCACCGTAGAGGTGCACGTTTTTCACAACATCAGAACGAAACGCCTTCAGGGTACAGCCGTAGTCGTGCAACCGAACGCCGGTGGTCACCGAGATGAGCCAGTTCGCGATTTGTGACGGCAGTCGCCGCGACAGGAACGGATCCTTACGGTTTTTGCGCCAACCACAGACGATGTCGAAGCCTGAGTCGAGCCGCGCGAGAAGAAGTGGGATGTCCCTGGGCTCGTTTTGCAAGTCCGCGTCGAGGGTGACGATCACCGGCGCCCGGGCTTCGGCGAAACCCGCGGCGAGCGCCGCTGTTTGCCCGAAGTTCTTGCGAAAACGGATCACGCGCACGCGCGAGTCCTGGTGATGGAGCGAGCTCAATACAGCGAAGCTCGCATCGGTACTACCGTCATCGACAAACAGGATCTCGTAGCTTCTATCGTAGGGTCCGAGGACTTCGGTTATCTCCTGGTGGAGTTTCGTGAGGTTTCCCTCTTCGTTGAAGACAGGGATGACGAGGGAAACGTCGGGCGAAACGTCAGACGACATTGGGGACTGCTGAAAACCACGCTCCGCCTGCATCTCTACTTTCGACGGCATCGCCAAAGTATATACTACGCGCGGAGCCCGTATGGCCGACTTCGATGAAGCGCAAGTCCGCAAACTCGCCGAGCTCGCACACGTGAAGCTTTCCGACGACGAGAGCGCCGGCTTCGCGGGCCAGCTCGACGAGATCCTCGGCTACGCTGAGCGGATCCAAGCGCACGACACCGACGGCGTCGTGCCGACGTCTCACGCACTGCTGGAGGCGGGACTCGAAGGCGCGAGTGCCCTCAGGGACGACGAGCCCACGGGGAGCCTCGATCGGGAGCAGGTGCTCGAGGGCGCGCCGGACCCGGGCGACGGACTCTTTAAAGTCCCCAAGGTGCTGCCTTGACGCTCTGGGAGCAATCTGCCACCGAGATTACGACCAAGACTCGCAGGGGAGAGCTCTCCGCTGAGGAAACCACCCGCGCCTTCGCGGATCGCATCGAAGCCCTCGACCCGGCGGTAGGGGCGTTTCTCGACCGGATGACAGAGCCAGCGCTCGAGCGAGCCCGAGAGCTCGATGCGTTGCCGGCCGCGGAGCGCGGCGCGCTTCATGGGCTGCCGGTCGCGCTCAAGGACATCATTTCGGTTGCCGGCAGCCGGTGCACGTGCGGCTCGCGTATTCTCGAGGACTACGTGCCCGTCTACAACGCCACCGTCGTCGACCGCCTCAACGACGCCGGCGCGGTCATCCTCGGCAAAACCAACATGGATGAGTTCGCGATGGGCTCGTCGACCGAGAACTCGGCGTTTCACACGACAAAAAACCCATGGAATCTCAACTGCGTCCCCGGGGGATCGAGCGGCGGCTCGGCCGCCGCGGTGGCGGCTCGACTCGTTCCGGCCGCCCTGGGAACCGACACCGGCGGCTCGATTCGCCAACCCGCGAGCCTGTGCGGCGTGACCGGACTCAAACCCACCTACGGGCGCGTGTCGCGCTATGGCCTCGTCGCCTTCGCCTCGTCGCTGGACCAGATCGGGCCGTTGACGACGTCGGTGGAAGACGCCGCGTTGTTGCTCGAAGCGCTGGCAGGAGACGACTCGCACGACGCCACCTGCGCGACGAGACCCACAGCGCCCTACTCACAGGAGCTGGGCGGCGACGTCAAACCGCTGCGCCTGGGAGTCCCGAACGCTGCCACGAGCGAAGGCGTCGACCCCGACGTGCGGGCTGCTTTCGAAGCCGCGGTCGCGACATTTGCGAGCCTTGGCATCGCCATCGAAGAAGTCACGCTGCCTGCGACCGAACACGCCGTCGCCTGCTACTACCTGCTCGCGACCGCGGAGGCGAGCTCGAACCTCGCCCGCTACGATGGCGTGCGCTACGGTCTCAGAGTCTCGGAGGACGAGCCTCTTCGCGTGATGATGGGCGACACCCGAGCAAGAGGATTCGGCGCCGAGGTGAAACGGCGAATCCTTCTCGGCACGTTCGTTTTGTCCTCCGGCTACTACGACGCGTATTACCAGAAAGCTCAACGAGTCCGAAGCCTCATCGGGCGCGATTTCGAAAAAGCGTTCGAGCGCGTTGACGCCGTGTTATTGCCCACGAGCCCGACGCCCGCGTTCCGCATTGGCGAAAAAGTCGATGATCCGCTGTCGATGTATCTGACCGACATCTTCACGATCACCGCGAATCTGACTGGCGCTCCAGCGATCAGTCTTCCTGGGGGCTTCGCGAGCGATGGCTTGCCGATAGGCATCCAGCTGGTCGGCAAACATTTCGACGAGTCGACACTTCTGAGATTGGGTCATGCCTTTCAACAAGCGACCGATTTCCACAAGAAGAGCCCGACGATCGCGGAAACCTAGCAAAGCAAGAGCGCTCGCTCAGGGAGAATTTCGGGAGGCGCTGATGAATATTCCAGAGGCCGGCTCACCCGACAACGTTCCAGAGGTACGTGACGCGATCGAGGCCGACATCGCGACCATTCAGAAGATATACCGCCACTACGTACTCGACAGCGTGGCCACGTTCGAGGAGACCCCTCCCAGCCGAGACGAGATGGCGGCCCGACGAGCATCGTTGGTGGCAGCGGGCATGCCGTACCTGGTGGCCACCCTCGGAGACGAGCTCGTCGGCTACAGCTACGTTACGCCGTACCGGGGGCGACCCGCCTACCGCTACACCGTCGAAAACTCGGTCTATATCGCCGATGCCCATCGCGGTCGCGGCCTCGGACGCTTACTCCTGTCGAGTCTGATCGCCCGTTGCGAAGCCGGACTCTGGAGACAGATGATCGCGGTGATTGCCGACGGTGACAACACGGGCTCGACCGCCTTGCATCAAAAACTCGGATTCCACCATGTCGGCACTTTGGAAGCGGTGGGCTTCAAGTTCGGCCGATGGGTCGACACTGTCGTGATGCAACGCGAGCTCAACACCGGCAGTCGCACGCCTCCCACTGAATCCGACGAGTCTCGATGATCGAGCACCGCTGCCGTTGATCCTGCGTCGAACTAGCCTCCTGCTCGGAATCTCACAACTCGTTTCGTGGGGCGTCACCTACTACTTGATCGGGGCGTTCGGCGAGCTCATCACCGCCGATCTCGGCTGGAGCCGGGTCGTCGTCTACGGCGGGTTTTCCGCCGCGCTGGCCGTCATGGCCTTGTCGTCCCCGGCGGTAGGGCGCCTCATCGATCGTCATGGCGGTCGATGGGTGATGACGTCGGGATCTGTTATCGGCGGTTTCGGCTGCGCAGCGCTGGCGTTGGTGCAGACGGCACCCGCCTACTATGGCGCTTGGGTCCTGCTCGGGGTGGCGATGCGCTGCAATCTCTACGACGCCGCGTTCGCGACCCTCGCCCGAATCGGCGGACCGACGGCGAAACGCCCGATCTCTCACATCACGCTTCTCGGTGGTCTCGCATCCACGGTTTTCTGGCCGATCGGCCACGCGCTCGGCGTCGCATGGGGATGGCGTACGGCGATGTGGTGCTACGCGGGGTTCGCCCTTCTCACGATCCCACTCAACCTCGCAATCCCGCAGGGTCGGTACCGAGCGCAGAACGGCACCTCACCCCACGAGGAATCTCCGGTGCTCGCAAGAGGTCGAAAAGATCGTGTCGTTGCCGGCACGCTCTACGCTACCATCGTCACGCTGACGGCGTTTCTCAACTCCGCGATGTCGGCGCACATGATTAGTATTCTCGCAGGCCTCGGTGTTGCCCTCTCCGCGTCTGTCTGGATCGCAGCGCTGCGCGGAATCGGTCAAACTCTTGGGCGAACCACCGAAGTCCTTTTTGGCCGCGGACTTCATCCGCTCGATCTCAACCTGGGCGCCGCTCTCGTACTTCCCCTGTGCTTTGTGGCCGCGCTCGCGAGCGGGGTGTCCATCCCAGCCGCAATCGCGTTCGCGTTTTTCTATGGTGCAGCCAACGGCGTCATGACCATCACCCGCGGCACGGTACCGCTGGTGTTGTTCGACTACCGCAGCTACGGAAGCCTCGTCGGCAACCTACTGGTGCCGAGCTTTTTTGTCTCCGCGGCCGCGCCAATCGTCTACGCCTTCACGATCGAGCATGGCGGCGAGCGGATGTCACTCTTTGTCTCGATCGCGGTAGCGTCGGTCACTCTCGCCGCAGCCGTCGCGCTCAAATTGAAGTTCGGCGACGCAATCGAGGATGACTCGGACTGACTCGGACTGACTCGGACTGAGCCGAGGGCGGTCTACGAGTCGACATTCGCACCGACGGACCGATTTCGCTGAATCCAAACGTACACCGGCACACCCGACATCAACAACAAGAAGCCGTAGTAAACGATCTCGGGGCCGGCGCCTGCGATGGCCCAGAGCGAGTACGTAAACGCGCCAATGGAGAGGATGGCGAGACCGGTAAAGCTGCCCCCTTCACCACGCTTGGAGCCCTTGACCGCCAGCATGAGCTCGGTGAGCGAACAGAATACATAGGGGACGAGCGTGTTCAAAGTCGCGAGCAGAATGATGAACGTGAACTGCTCGACGAGACCCTTGTTGTAGTTCATCACCAAAACCACGCTGGCGAGAATGCTCGAGAGAACGAGGCCGTGCGCCGGAGTCTCGAATTTCGACACGCGCCCGAACGCTTGCGGGAACAAACCATCACGCGCAGCGGCGAGCGGGATTTGTCCTTGCAGCAGTAGCCAACCGTTCAGTGCGCCGAAGCAGGACACGGCCGCACCGGCGCCCACGGCGTAGACTGCCCAAGATCCCCACATGACGCCGGCGGCATCGGCGAACGGCGCATTCGACGTTGCGAGCTCGGATGGCGGGATGACGCCCATGACGGCGACCGTACCCAGGATGTAGATCGTCGCGGCGCCCAGCGTTCCCATGATGGTGGCACGGGGAATGGTGCGCTCGGGCTCGTGAACGTGCTCCGCGGGCGTGGTTCCTGACTCGAGCCCGAGAAACGCCCACAGCGTCAGCGCCACGGTAGCGGTGATTGCTGAGAACGGGGACTGGTCGCTCGCATTGAACGGCACGAAATTGCTCAGGCTCACGTAGAACAAACCCACTGTAGCGATGACCACGAGCGGAATGATCTTCAAGATCGTCGTGACCAGCTGTACGAGACCGGCGGTATGGACGCCGAGCACGTTGACCCATGTGAGTCCCCAAATAGTAACGAGCCCAAAGCCCGCGGCGAGAACGGCGTTGGTGCCTAGCGCGGGCCAGAACACCGTCATGTAGCTCACGAAGGCAACGGCGATGGCGGCATTCGTCGTCCAGATCGAGATCCAATAGCCCCATGCTACGAGAAAGCCCGGAAAGTCGCCGAACCCTTCGCGAGTGTAGGTGTACGGCCCGCCGGATTTACGGATCAGGCGCGATAGCCGCGAGAAGACGAGCGCCATCAACACGGCGCCTCCGGCCGAAACCAGCCAGCCGACGATACTGATGCCGCCAAAGGAACCGAGAGAGGCCGGCAGGAGGAAGATCCCGGAGCCAATCATGTTACCCACCACTAGGGCGGTGACCATCCAGAGACCGAGTTTCTTCGATGGCATCGTGAATCCTCGACGGGCTAACGCTCGGGACGAGTTAATCGCCCGCCGCCGGCGCGACAGTATCACTGCTCTTGCGCGAGCGGTAGCGCAGAAGGAACCACTTCAGCATCGTGTACCCCGAAAGCGCTAGCACGGTCGACAAAGCGAAGTTGCCCACGATGAACGGGGCGAGGAGATTCCAGCCCTCGGCTGTCAAGCCTTGCCAAAATTGCCCCGACGATACCGTTTCGGCGCTCAGCTCTGGCAAGTCGGTACCGCTGCCGAGAACGAAAATACCGATCGCAGTGCCCAGTGTGAGTGCCGGAGGGATGGTCCACGGCGTGTTGGAAAAAACTCCCGCGAGGAACGCCAGTCGGTTGAACTTGACGAACATCAGTAGGATCAGCGCGACCACGGTATGGAAACCGATGAATGGCGAGAAGCTGATGAAGACGCCAAAGCCAAAGGTTCGCGCCGTCTGTTCAGGCGATTCTTTGAGCAGCAACAGCTCACGCAGATAGCGTCGGACACTGCGCTTGCTAGTCACGTCGGAAGTGGTCCCATCCGGCCGCGGCAAGTGGGTGAACCGTGCCATCCCGGCGGGACAGCTCGATACACCCGCGGGGTCCGTCCGCCTCGTACAGCTCGCCAATCTTCGTAACCAATACGTCGCTCTCATCCCGCAGAGCCTCAACTTCCGTCTCACGGCGGGCTGCGAAAAGGAGCTCGTAGTCCTCACCACCCGAGAGTGCGACCGCCGTGGCGTCGTGTGCCCAGGCGCGCTCCCACGCGAGAACGCCGGGATCAATCGGCAACGCTCGCTCGTCGATCCGAGCGCCGACCTTGCTGGCACGACACAACCGGGTCAAATCCACACTCAGCCCATCGGAGATATCGATACAGGCGGTGGCTAGTCGGCGCTCGTTCAGTTGTCTTCCGAGAGCGAGCCGGGGCCGAGGATCGATGTGCGCGCGAATACAAGGCTCGGCCAAACCGATCGGCCCATCGCGCAGGCTCTCTGGGACGACGAGCCCTCCCGCAGAGGACAGGACCGCGCCCTTCCGAAGAAGCTCGAGCCCGCACGCGGAGGCGCCGATCCTCCCAGATACGTAGATACCGTCACCTGGGCGCGCCCCGTCGCGACGCAGACATCGCGTCTTTATCGTCGTGCCGACAACCGTGACACTCACGACCAAGGGTCCCTCCGATGCGGATACGTTACCGCCGACGAGCGTCATCCCGAGCTCGGCGGCGCGCTCCGCGGCACCCTCGATGATCTGCCAAAGCGTTTCGACTTCGAGATCGGCCTTGACGATGAGCGACAACAAAGCGCTGAGGCTGTCTCCGCCCATGGCCGCAATATCGCTGGCGCTTGCGGCCACCGCCTTTCTCCCGAGAAACCGAGGCGGCACTGTCTTCCGCGTGAAATGAGTCCCCTCGACGAGTGCGTCGACCGTGAGAAGAATGTGTTCGCCTGCCGGCACCGAAACCGCGGCGGCGTCGTCCCCGATCCCGACGGGAACGCGGTCGCTTTGCGGGAATCTCGCCTGAAGCTGCTCGAGAAAGGCGCTTTCTCCCAACTCCGAAAGTTTCATTGATCTCGGGCTGGCCTCCGGAAGCTAAACGTCTGGAAACTGAACCCCGCTTTGCCGTGTGTGGGAATCTATCTGAACCGCCCGTTAAGGTGGGTGGTCGTCTCGACGTCCTTCGCGAACTCCAGAGGAGCCATGCTCCGAAACGCCTCGTCGACCTCCCGTTCAAATAGACGTTGGCTCAATAGTGTTCCTCATCACGTACAAAGCAGGGTTCTTTCAAATGGCGGGCGACGTCTGGGTCGGCTCTCGCAGGGACTTCTCCAGCGTCTCGACGAGCTCGTCCACGCGAGCGACGAGCTCTTGGTCCGAGCTCCGTTCGCGTTGCTCGGCCTTGAACAGTTCGTCAGCAATGTTGAGTGCCGCAAGAATCGCAACTTTTAGCGACTCTGAGGTGCCGGTCGCGTCACCAATTGTCCGCATTTTGGTGTCAACGAAGCGCGCAAGCTCCTCGATGTAAGCGATGTCCTCTTCCGCACGCACTTTGTAGGTTTGGCCCATGATGACGACGGGGACCAAGCTCGAATCGTGCTTGACGGGCTTGTCGTTCTTGCCAGATGCGCTCATCTCGTCACTCTTTCGGTCGCGCCTAGCGATCTAGGTCTCGAGCCTCTCGATCCGTTCGAGGAGCAGAGAAACCTTCTCGCGGATAGTTTGGCGTTCCTTGCGCAGGGCTTCGATCTCGGCGGAGAAATCATCCTCGGTATTGGTTTCTTCAGTGCCGGCGGCGGCCGTAGCATCCGAGACGGAAGCGTCGGCATCGCGCTCTGGGCGTGAATCCAGCTCACGCTTGAGCTCGGCCACCTCACTGCTCAGAGAATAGTTCGTCTCGCGCAGCTCGCCAATAAGCTCCGTCGCCTGCTGAATTTTGTCTTTGAGCTCGGCGACACGTGTCGGCGCTTGGGGTCCGTCGCGATCCGTGCCACCCACCGGGTTCAGCCCGCGAGCGCTTGTTTGGAGACGCCCACGAGCTCGGCGAATGCAGCCGCGTCGTGAATGGCGAGCTCGCTGAGTTGTTTTCGGTTGAGCCCGACGTTGGCCTTCGTCAGCCCCGCGATGAAAGTGCTGTACGACATCCCGTTCGTGCGCGCGGCGGCACCGATTCGGATGATCCAAAGACGGCGGAAGTCGCGCTTGCGGGTGCGACGGTCGCGATACGCGTAGGACAAAGCACGGTCTACTGACTCTTTCGCAGAACGGTAGAGCTTGCTCTTGGTGGCGCGAAACCCTTTCGCGAGCCTCAGCACCTTCTGGCGGCGCTCGCGCCGGTTAGAACCTCTTTTAACTCTCGGCATTTTCTAAGTCATCTCCAAAATCTAGGGCAGGAGCGGTCGGATGAACGCGGCGTCCGCCTTGGACACCAGACCCGACTTCCGCAGTCTCCGCTTTCGACTGCGCTTTTTCTTCGTCATGATATGGCCCGCGTTAGCGTGGCTGCGCTTGATCTTGCCACTAGCAGTCTTGCGAAAACGCTTGGCAGCGCCGCGATGCGATTTGGCTTTCTTCCCCACAAGTCTTTCCTTCGTTCTGGCCTAAATTTCAGCCTCTTCAATTTTGGCCGATTCGACTTCGGCCGGCTCCACTTCGACGACGTCAAGCGATTTTGCCCGAGCTGCAGCAGCCTCGTCTTCTTCTTTCGCCGCTTTCATTTTTTCCAAGACCGCTTTTCTGGGCGCCAGAATCTGATGCATCTGATTGCCCTCCATCCGCGAGCGTGACTCGACGGTGGCGATCTCGGCAAGGTCTTTGGCTACCCGCTCTAAAATCTTGACTCCAAGTTGGCCGTGCGAGCGCTCGCGACCGCGAAACATGATCGTCGTCTTGACTTTGTTCCCGTCCATTAGAAACCGCTCGACATGGTTCTTCTTGAACGAGTAGTCATGTTGATCGATCTTTACCCGGAACTTGATTTCCTTGACCTGTATTTGTTTCTGGTGCTTCTTCGCTTCATGAGCACGCTTGTTCTTCTGGTACAGGTATTTTCCATAGTTCATGATCCGGCAGACTGGTGGGTTTGCCGTCGCGACGATCTCCACCAAGTCCAACTCTCGTTCTTTAGCCATCCGGAGCGCGTCTTCGGGTCGAATGATCCCGACCTGCTCTCCGTTTTCGTCGATAACCCGAATCTCTCTCGCTCGGATACGCTCGTTCACCCGGACCGACCTATCGATACGCCACCTCCTGGATTGTCACCCACACTCTACGGTTCAATTTCATGCCCACTATTATGCCTTTCCCGCAAGCCCCATTTCCACCAGAATGACGGCTCAGGGAGAAACGGCCTTATCCCGGACCAACGTCCGAATCTCCTCGATGAGAGCCGAGACCGTCTCTGCCCCTCGATCGCCGCCCTTACGCGTGCGGACGGCGACGGTACCCGCCTCCGCCTCCTTGTCCCCGGCGACCAGCATGAACGGAATCTTCTGTAATTGGGCCTCTCGGATTTTGAACCCGATCTTTTCGTTCCGCGCATCGAGCTCGACACGCAACCCCGCGTCGCGCAACTCCCGGGCCACGCCATCGGCGTAGTCGTGGTGCTTGTCCGAGATAGGCAACACGACGGCTTGAACCGGAGCTAGCCAGATGGGAAACGCCCCCGCGGTGTGCTCGATGAGCACGGCCATGAACCGCTCGATCGAGCCCAGGATCGCTCGATGGATGAGAACCGGTCGTTTTCTCGTACCGTCTTCGGCCGCGTAGTGGAGGTCGAACCGTTCGGCCTGCACGAAATCGACCTGGATCGTGGCGCATTGGTGGGTCCGCCCGATGGCGTCTTCGACGTGGAAATCGATCTTGGGACCGTAAAACGCCCCGTCGCCCGGGTTGAGCTTGTACTCGGTCTCGGAGCGCTCCAGCCCGCGAAGCAGCGCGCCCTCGGCAGCCTCCCATTGCTCGTCGGAGCCGATGGATTTTTCTGGGCGTGTCGAAAGCTCGATCCGTACGCCTTCGAACCCGAAATCGTCGTAAACCTCGACCGCCAGGGCGATCAGGTCCACGACCTCCTGCTCGATCTGCTCGAGAGTGCAATAGATGTGGGCATCGTCCTGGACGAACGAGCGGACCCGAGTGAGACCGGACAACACGCCAGAACGCTCGTTTCGGTGACAGTGCCCGAACTCGGACATCCGCAGGGGAAGCTCCCGGTAGCTCCGTAACGCCGATTCATAAACGATGGCAGCGCCGGGACAATTCATCGGCTTCATCCCGAACTCCGCCTCGTCGGACTCGAGGAAGTACATGTTCTCTTTGTAGTTGTCCAAGTGCCCGCTTCGTCGCCATACGTCGACGTTCATGATGAGCGGCGTCTTGATCTCCTGGTAGCCGCGCCGATCGAGCTTTTCGCGCATGTACTCCATGAGGCCGTTGACGATCTTCAAGCCTTTCGGCAGCCAAAACACTTGACCGGGCGCTTCTTGGCGAATGATGAAAAGCTGCAGTTCGTTGCCGAGCCGCCGATGATCGCGCTTTTTCGCCTCCTCGAGGCGAGCCAAATGAGCGGCGAGAGCCTTTTTGTCGAAGAAAGTCGTCGCGTAGACGCGCTGCATCGGAGCGTTGGCCTCGTCGCCCTTCCAATACGCGGCTGAGCTTTTGAGGACCTTGATAGCCTTGATGACACCGGTATGGGGGACGTGCGGACCTTCGCAAAAATCGTAAAATCCCCCGAGTCGGTAGCAGGAGACCACATCGCCGCCTTTTTCTTCGACGAACTCTTGCTTGAAAGACTGTCCGAGCTCCGCGAATTTTGCGACCGCCTCCGCCTTGGGAATCTCTTCCCGCTCGAAGGGTACCTTTTGCTTCGCGAGCTCCTTCATCTTGTCTTCGATCTTCTGAAGATCGTCGGGCGTGAATGGCTCGTCGACCGCGAAATCATAAAAGAACCCGCCCTCTATCGGAGGACCGTGCCCGTACTGGGCGTCCGGGAACAGCTCAGTCACGGCCGCCGCCATCAGGTGGGCGGAGCTATGTCGGAAGATATCGAGCGTTTCGGCGTCTTTCGCGGTCAGAATCTGGACCTCCACGCTCCTGTCGATCCCACGCGATAGGTCGAAGGGCTCCCCGTCGACGAGAGCAGCGACCGCGTGCTGAGCGAGGCCGGGCCCGATTTCTTCGGCGATCTGTCGCGCCGTCACGCCGGCTGGGTAATCCTTCGACGACCCGTCCGGCAGTTTCACGGTAATGTTCATAGGTTCAAATAAAAAGAGTCCGCGGCGAATCCAGAGAGGACCCTCACGGACAACTCTGTAACTGGCCTGAGACAGACAGGTTACAGACTCGCAATCTGGTAGGCGCGGGCGGATTTGAACCGCCGACATCTACGACGTCAACGTAGCGCTCTCCCACTGAGCTACGCGCCTAAGTACTCCAATCCGACGTGAAGTCTAGCAACGACACTTCACGGTGTCAAGCTGGGAAGCTCTTTTTTTTCTTGGGGATACAGCGCAGAGGGAGGTTCATCGAGCATTTTCTCGTCATTGACTTGTAGAGAACTCCGAGGTGATAATGCTTAGAAGAAGAACTCACGTCTCCATGGCTACCACTCCTCGCCGCCCCACCGCACCGTCCGCCGAGTCGGCGTCGATCCCGAATTTGGTCGAGATCCTGGTCGGCCAGAATCTGTTGAGCCCCGAGGAGCGAGAGCAAGTCGCGCGCTACATGACGGTGCAGCAGCTCTCCGAGGAGGCCGCGCTTCGACGGCTCGGCAGACTCAGCGAAGACGAGATCACCCAGGCGATCGCAAAGCACGTTCAACTCCCCTATCTCAAGATCAATCCCTTGGATCTGGACCTCGACGTCGTCACCGCGGCGTTGCCGGCGCCGTTCGCACGGCGCCACACCATGTGCGCGGTGTCCAAACACGGCAACACAGTGACGCTCGCGATTTACAATCCCTTTAACCGAGCCCCGCTTACCGATCTCCAGCAATTCGGCGCATTGGAGGTCAAGCTCGTTGTCTGCTCTAGGACGGATATCGAGACGGTCAACAAGGGGTTCTACGATCTGAAGACGTCGCTCAAAGCGGCCGAGTCCCAGCTCACCGAAGGCCGCGTCACCGCGATCGACATCACCAATCAGGAGTTTTTGTCCGGCCCGTCCGTCGAGATGGACCCGACGATGCAGCCCGTGATCACCGCGCTCGACAACATGCTCACGCATGCGTTCGATCAACGGGCGTCCGACATTCACATGGAGCCGAAACGCAACATTGCGTTGGTGCGACTTCGCATCGACGGCGTGCTCCACGACGTGCACGTCATCCCCAAGATCGTGTACCAAGCGGTGGTGAGTCGCGTCAAAATGCTCAGCGGGCTCAACATCGCCGAAAAGCGGCGCCCTCAGGACGGCCGCATCAAGCGCAACGAATCGGGCAAAGAGGTCGAGATCCGCGTCTCGACAATGCCCACGATCTTTGGCGAGAAGGCCGTGCTGCGGATCTTCGACCCCGACATCCTGTTGAAGTCGATCCCGGAGCTCGGCTTCTCCGAGACCGAGCTTCCCCGCTTCATGCCTTTTCTCGAAAACCGCGAAGGCATCATCCTCGTCACCGGCCCCACGGGCAGCGGCAAGACGACGACCTTGTACTCCGTTTTGAAGCAAATGTCGCGGCCGGAAGTGAATATCGTGACCGTCGAAGATCCCGTCGAGCTGGTCTACGACGACTTCAACCAGATCCAAATCCGACCCGATATCGACATAACCTTCGCAAACGCGATCCGTACCGTGCTGCGCCAAGACCCCGACATCGTCATGGTCGGAGAGATCCGGGACACGGAAACCGCTGACATGGCGATCCAAGCAGCGCTCACCGGACACCTCGTGTTCTCCACGCTACACACCAACGACGCACCCTCAGCGATCACACGACTACTCGACCTCGGCGTACCGCCGTTTCTGATCACCTCGACGCTCATCGGCGTGCTGGCACAGCGGCTAGTCCGTACCATCTGCCAAAAGTGTGTCGACGACGTCAAACCCACGGAAGATGACGCATTGGGTCTCGCGGCCCCGTTCGAAAAAATCCGGGACCTCACGTTCCGTCACGGGCAAGGCTGCATCCATTGCCGCCAAACCGGCTACCACGGCCGCAGCGGCATCTACGAGATCATGCCTGCCTCGCGCAAACTTCGAAAGCTCATCGTCTCGAAAACGTCCTCCCCCGAGATCGTCAAGACCGCAAGAGACGAAGGCATGCGGACGCTGAGGGAATCCGCCATTCAGAAGCTCGTGAAGGGCGATACCACCGTCTCCGAAGTGATTCGCGTGACGGGTCGGTAGTCGACAACCGGAAGCCGGAGCCGACGGCGTCGCCGCCCCTCGCGCCCGTACCCGTGCCCAAATTCCTGAATCAGCCGAAGCGGCCTTCGATGTAGTCGGCGGTTTCCTGGTGTTCGGGGGTGACGAACATGCGGTCGGTACGAGTGTGCTCGACGAGCTTACCGTTGAGCATGAACGCGGTTTCATCGCTCGCGCGGCGCGCTTGCGCCATGTTGTGGGTAACCATCAGAATCGTGTACTCACTGCGCAGCCGCCAAATCAGCTCCTCGACCGCTTCCGTCCCTTCCGGGTCGAGTGCAGAGCACGGCTCATCCATGAGAAGCACCGACGGCTTGAGCGGCAAGAGTCTCGCGATACACAGCTTCTGCTGCTCTTCCAGCGACAGCTGGGTCGCGTTGGCGTGAAGGCGATCTCGAACAGAATTCCAAAGCAGCACTTGTTTCAAGACGGACTCGACGAGGTCATCTTTTGAAGTGGACGACGCACCGTCATGGCCAGCCTCGTGCAGATCGAACGCGAACAAGACGTTCTCACGAATGGAGATCGGCAGCGGATTAGGCCTTTGAAATACCATCCCCACTCGACGCCGGAGCTGCGTCAACTCGACATCGGCGTCGTACACATTCTTCCCCAGAACTTCGACAACGCCGCCCGTCCGAACGTAGGAGAGTCTCTCGTTGATCCGATTGATGCTCCTCAAGAGCGTGGATTTCCCACATCCCGAGGGACCGATGAGCGCCGTCACCAACCCCTGCTGAACCCGCAAGTCCACTTCGAACAAAGCTTGGAAATTCCCGTACCAGAGACTCAGCCTCTTCGTCTCGATGGCAATCGGTCGCTCCATCTCGAAGTCGCTGGCCAGCGGCCGGTGCTCCGGCAGGATTCTGTTCCGGACATCCGGATCCTGTTCTCGGTCGCGCTCGTTGTCCTGGAACTCGCTCACACCGTCCGCCCTATCCGAAGCGACCAAGAATATAGTCGTTGGTTCTGGAGTCTTGCACCTCACCGGCGAATATCGCATCGGTATCACCAATTTCGACGCACGCCCCGTTGAGGAAGAAAGCCGTCCGATCCGCAAGCCGGCGGGCCTGCTGAACCAGATTCGTTACCAGGATGATGGTGAGCTCGTTTTTGAGCTCTTTCAGAACGTCTTCGATCCGCATCGTCGTGACGGGATCGACCGCGATGGAGAACTCATCCAGCATCAACAAGTCCGGCTCCTGAGACAGTCCCCGCGCGATAGTCAATCGCTGTTGTTGCCCGCCAGAGAGGAGGCTCCCGAGCGAACTCAACCGATCCTTGACTTCGTCCCACAGTGCCGCTCTCTGCAGACAACGCTCGACGATTTCATCGAGTCGACTCTTCTTGCTCACGCCCGCGAGTCTCGGAGCCAGGGCGACGTTGTCGTAAACCGTCAGCGGCAGCCCGACCGGCAAAGGAAAAACAACACCGATGCGACGCCTGAGGCTGTAAACGTTTCTCCAATTCTTGACATCTCGTCCTTGGAAACGGATTGAGCCCTGAACATCCATCTTGCTGTCGAACAAATCCATCCGGTTGATGGCCTTGAGAAACGACGTCCGACCACTGCCGGCGGGCCCGATGATCCCGAAAATCTCGTGGCGACGCACAGACATCTCGGGTATGGCCAGCGACAAGTGCTCGCCATAGCGAATCGTCAGGTCCTCGACCTCGATGAGCGTGTCCGTAGGAGTCGCCGTCTCTACCATTTTTTGTGGGACCTAAGGTACATACGAAACGCGATCGAGAGTGAGTTCATCGCCAAAACGATCGCGATCAGAAGAAGCGCCACGCCGTAGGGCAAGTCCTCGGGGACACCCGGAACCTGCGTCGAAATGACGAAAAGATGGAGCGAGAGCGCCATCGTCTGGTCGTAAACACTTTGCGGCAGAAAAGGAAGAAAAAACGCAGCGCCCGTGAACATGATCGGCGCGGTCTCACCCGCAGTGCGCGACACCTCGAGAATCACACCCGTCAGAATACCGCTTACCGCGTTCGGTAAAACGATGTGGCGAATCGTTTGCCACCGTGTCGCGCCCATGCTCCAGCTTGCCTCGCGAAACGCGCGCGGCACAGCCTGCAAAGATTCCCGCGTCGATACGATGACCACGGGCAGAGTCATGATCGCAAGAGTCAGGCTCGCCGCCAGAATGCTCGTCCCGAAGCGGAAGAACAAGACGAACGCGCCGACACCGAAAAGCGCGTGAACGATCGACGGCACGCCCGCGAGATTGATGATCGCGAGGTTGATCAGACGCGTCAGCCAATTGTCGGATGCGTATTCGCTCAAGTAGATCGCGGCAGCAATGCCGAGTGGAACCGAAAAGAGGAGAGCGGCGGCGACCAGGAAAATCGTCCCCAGAAGTGCGGGGAACACGCCGCCCGCAGTCATTCCGTTCTCGGGACTCGTGAACAGAAAACTGAGAGACCACGCTGAGGCGCCGCGGCTAATCAAAACCGTCAGGATCAAGAAAACCGGAAGGATCAGCAGCAGCGTCATCGTGAGGAACACACGCCGATAGAGACGCTCCACCTTCCGATTGCGCTCATCGAGCGCCGTGGTCGCAAAGAGGCTCTCGCTCATCGCTTCCACCCCCGCACAACGATGTCAGCAGTCAGATTGATGAGGAATGTGATCGAAAACAAGAATATTCCAAGCGTAAACAGCGCG
>CAMYKY010000073.1 GCA_947259165.1 uncultured Acidobacteriota bacterium
ATCGAACCCCTGCTCGATGAGATGGTCGACGAGATGTCGCGCGAGATCGGATTCGACTGGGCAGGTTTCATCTTGCCCATCACCGTAGTACTTTGCGAGCGCGTCGCTCCACCACGAAGGCTCTCCGGGCTTCGCTCGGCGCTGTTTGTTGAGGATTGTCTCGCCGAGGTAGAGGAGGATCGCGGGGAGATTCTCGGCCTGGAACAGCTCTTTCTGATCATCACCGATAATAATGACGGCGTCCGGTACGGCCTCGAGCAGGGTGTCCGCAAGCCGGTCGAGGTTGTCCTGGCACGCGTCGTAGGCCTGTTTCAAAGCGTCGGGTTCGAGCGCTTCCGCAACCTCGGGCCCGGCCATGGCGACCAGCTCGTCGAAGCTGCGCGGCTGACCGGTGCGATCGAGAAGCTCCATCTTGCGATCTCGCGCCTCGTACTCGCGCCAGTGCTCGGGCTTGGTGTAGAGCATTGGCGTGTGAGAGGTTCCTATTCCTAGAACGATTTCGGCCATGGCTCAGATTCGCGTGTACACTGCGCGCGCGTTTTCCTCGAAGATACGGCTACAATCTTCACCGGTCAACCAATCGATACTCTCGATGACCGGCTTCAGGTCGTCGAGCTCGCGCCCGGTCCTCGGATCGGGAGCGGACCCGCTGCCGGGTTTTTCGGTCCCGAAGAGCACGCGTTCGGAGCCCACGAGACGAATGAGCAGCTCGAGCGAGTCTTTGTAGTAGATGCACGAGTCGTAATAGAGCCGTTTCATGCTGTCGGTGAAGTGCTCCTGGAGTGGGCGGTTCTTGCTGAAGAGGGGATGGATGCTCTCCGCGATCCAACGACCGACCTGGTAGGGGACCGAGCCTCCGCCGTGGCTGATCACGAGCTTGAGCTTGGGGAAGTCGACGAAAACCGCGGAGCGAAGTAGCCCGAGAACGGCGATGCTCTCTTCAGTGATGAAATGCGAGCTGTAGTCTTCTCGACCGTTTCTGCAGGCGCTCGAATGTACGAGCGCGGGCACGTCATTTTTCTCGAGCCACTCGTACATCGGATACCACCACTCGTCAGCGTTGTGCCGGGGGCCTCGGGCAGGCCCGCGACTCCACGAAAACGATCCGGGTGCATGTTGCAGATTTTCTCGATCGAATCGTTGACGAGCCCGATCCATTGAAAGACCATCGATGCGGGCTCTTCCCCGTGAAACGACTGAAACGGTCGTGGCGAGATGAGCTGCATGTCGGTGCCAACCCGATCCATGACCCCAAGAAGGCGCTGGTTCTGCTTTTCGTAGGCTTCGTCGGGGATATCGGGTACCGCCCAGCCGTGCGCTCCACGACTCGCCATCAGGCGATTCATGAATGCGTAGAGCTCAGGCGGAGCGAGGACGTGCGAGTGGGAATCGATGACCATGGCGGAGAGAATTTAGCACATCCGCCGACCGCCAGAAGCCCGACTGATGCCAAGCCAAAAAGGCGACTGTCCCTGAGGCATCCCCACAAAAGCAAAGTCGTCTTCGTGCCCGTGCCCGCGTGCCCGTGCCCGCCAAAAAAACGTCCGGACCCACGAAAACCCAACCGAGATTTACTGTCCGCCGAAGCGCCCAGCCAGCATCTTTAGTCGGGCCCGGGCACGATACGTTTGCGCCGGGGAGCAGGCCCGGTTCGATCCGTCGTGTATTTCAGAGGCGAAAAAGGGACTGTCCATGACAGCCCCCTTTTTTCGGCATACCGTTCAGGCTATGAGGCTTCTCCTTCTAGAGCTGCCATAGCGTCTCGTAGCAGCACATCCGCTTCGTCCGCGACTGCTTCGAGCTCCGGGTTGCCTGGGACCACGCCCATCGCGGCCTTCGGCGCCATTGCGGCGACGACGGATTGGCCGGGGCCGGTTTCGTAGACGACGACGTTGCACGGCAGCAGAATTCCGATCTCGCGCTCGGCTAGAAGCGCGCGGTGAGCGAGGGGCGGGTTGCAGGCGCCCAGAATCATGTAGCGGTCGACATCCACGCCAATCTTTTCCTTTAGCGCGGCTTTCATATCGATCTGGGTGAGCACACCGAATCCTTGCTCTTTGAGCGCAGCGGTAGCGCGCTCGATCGCATCCTCATAAGGGATGTCGAGCTCGACTCGGTGGGCATAGACCGTGGTTTGCATTAGGTTCCTCCTGCTCCACCTAAAGGCAATTCGCATGCCAAACGGAACTCGGCGAAATTCGGTGCACCGAGCGGGGCGAACGGGTGATTTCCACCACCTTCGTTGTCAAAAGGCTCAGTTGTAGGACCAGCACCCGCTTCCATCAGGCAAGTGTGTCGGGACGCGCATTTGCAACATGGGTCAACTCCTCCAGACGTCAAAGGCGGTGGATGTTAACGACCCCTTTAGGGTCCGGGGAAAAATAAATTCCCATTCTTGCCCGGGCCCTTAGCTCGCTGCTACACTGGATGGGTACCCGATAACCGAATAAAAGAAGGGGAGTGCCATGAAATACTGCTCTCAATGCGGCGCGTCCGCTGAAAAAGGCGCAGCGTTTTGCTCTGGCTGCGGTGGATCGCTCACAGCTAGCCCGGCGAGTCCGGCAGGCTCGACGACGGGGTTTTGGAAAGGTGTGGCGGCATCGATCTTTGGTATCGTTGTCGTTGTCGGTGGCCTGTGGGCGACGATGGGTTCGAACTCCGCCGACCCCGATCGCGGTAAGCCGGTGGCCTCCGCCGCTGAGCTCGAAGACTCCATGCCTGCGGACGAAGACGCGGCCGCGGATGTGCGCGAGAGCGAGGATGTCGTCATCGAAGAGCCCGGCTTCGTGGGGCGTCTACTCGGAGAAGAACCGCGCGTTTTCGTCACGGTTTCGGAAGGTGAGAGCCTCGCTCTCGGGCTTCGAGACGCGATTTCGACCGAGACGGCGGAGACCGGAGATCGGTTCCGTTCCGTGCTGACAGCGTCCGTGGTTGTCGAAGGACGCGACGCGCTACCTGAGGGGACTCTCGTGTCCGGTCATGTCGCGCACGCTGCGCGCTCCGACAAAGTCAAAGGGGTCGCCCAACTGATCCTCGAGCTGGATTCACTCGAGCTCCCCTCGGGTGAAGAACATCCGTTCCAGGCGGACCCCATTCACTTCGAAGCCCGCTCGACCCAAAAGAACGATGCAGTGAAAATTGGCGCCGCCGGCGGCATCGGCGCGCTCGTGGGAGGCATCGTCGGGGGGAAGAAAGGCGCCGCCATCGGCGCCGGAGTCGGCGCCGGCGCAGGGACCGGGGTCGTCCTGACGACGCGCGGAGAAGAAGTCGTCCTGGGGGAGGGCTCTCAACTCACCACCGTACTCCGCACAGACCTGACCGTCGAGCTCATCGAAGACGATGCGCCGTAGCCGTTCCGGTTATCCGAGTCGATACTCATCAGTGCAGATGCAACGGCTGTCGTCAAACAACTATTCGAGCTCGACGGGGTGGCGTGGGACGCAGCCTCGGGCTCGATACCGGGATTCGCGTCGATGATTCGGGCGCACGTGTTCCAGCGCAATACGGCGTCGTCATTGCCAGCGGGGCTGAGCTCTTTCGCCCGTTCGTAGTGTTCCATGGCGTCTTGAAGGCCCTGGTAGGCGAGGTGCCCGCACCCTGGCGTGCCTTTGCGGTGCTGACACTTGGCGCGCCGCTCGCTGAGCATGCCGGTGTAGTACTCGCGCTCATATTCGCTCGTGAGTTGACCGACCAAATCTTTGGCCTCGCGGAATCGGCCACTCAAGCCGTGAGGAAACTGGTCCGAAAGCGAAAGTAATAATGTCGCGAGCGCCGTCTGATCTTCGGGCTCGATGGCGAGCACGTCGCGGCAGATGCTCTCCGCCTCGAGCACGACCATCCCTTCAGTGACGTCGGTCTTGTAGTCTTCGAAGCTACCGCCGCTCGCATCCCCACGCCAGATTCGAAACGTCGTCGTCGCCATCTACTTGTTCTCCTCGATGATCTTCTGCAACTCGTCGGGTAGGGGCTTGATGGTCTCACGCGAGAGCTTCATCTCACCCTCGGGAGCCTTTACTAATGATGTGGGTGGTCTTGCCGAAGGTCTCGTCCTTGGCTGGGTAGTCTTCACGGAAGTGGGCGCCGCGGCTTTCCTTGCTCTTTGCCGAAGGTGGCCGTGTTGTCCTTGGCGAAGCTCGATGCGTGCTCGCCTGCGAGCTCTTTGAATTGATGTTACATGCTCGGAAGCTTGCGTTTGATGTGCTCTTCGCCCTTGGGGAGCCGCTGTTGGATCCACGCGATATCGAGAAATACGCCGCCATGCGGGCTTCCGCGCCCTTCCTTGATCTCTCGCACGATACAGCGGGCGACGTGGTCGCGAGTCAGAAGCTCCGGCGGGCGACGAGCTTCCTTGTCCCCTTGCGTGTAGCGCCAACCCTCTTCTTCGTTGTCGGCGGTTTGGGTTTTGTAAAGGTCGGGAATGTCGTCGAACATGAAGCGCTTCTTGTCGCTGTTGCGGAGAACTCCGCCCTCACCGCGAACGCCTTCCGTCACCAAGATCCCTCGCACGCTCGGCGGCCACACCATCCCGGTCGGGTGGAACTGCACGTACTCCATGTCGATGAGATCGGCCCCCGCGTTGTAGGCGAGCGCTTGCCCATCGCCGGTGTACTCCCAGCTGTTGCTCGTGATTTTGTACGCGCGGCCGATCCCGCCGGTGGCGAGGACGATGGCTTTCGCCTTGAACAGACGAAAGTGGCCACGCTCGCGGTCGTATCCGAACGCGCCGACGACGCGCTCGCCGTCTTGTATCAGCTGGACGATGGTGTGCTCCATGTGGACGTCGATACCGAGATGGATGCCGCGATCCTGTAGCGTGCGGATCATCTCGAGGCCAGTGCGATCGCCGACGTGGGCGAGTCTCGGATACTTGTGCCCGCCGAAATTTCGCGCACTCGGTCGGGCGCTTGCGGTGCGTGCAGCTCGGCCATGCGCGCGTTGTTGACGTATTTGCCGCCACGCATCGTGTTGGCGAAATGTGTGCTCCAGTCGTCCCGCCCGTCGACGTTGGCGAGCGCCGCGGCGATGCCGCCTTCGGCCGTGACGGTATGAGCTTTGCCGAGAAGCGACTTACACACCAGCCCGACGGAGACACCTGCCGCCGATGCTTCGATGGCGGCACGCAGTCCCGCCCCACCGGCTCCGACCACGAGAACGTCGTGCTCATGCGTCAATGCCCTGAATGCTGAATCTGAAAGCTGGCCACTGAGAACATAATCGCGTTTGGCCGCGGCGTCTTATCGCAAACCCGCCGGTTATGGCTATAATGCGGACCGCGACATGGCTGAGATCAGCACGCTTTTCGACGACGAGTTCCTCCGTAAACTCGAGTACCTCAAGCTGGTAGCGAACCGGATGTTGCCCGGCCAGTTGCGTGGGGAGCACCGTGCTCGCAAGAGGGGCACGGGCGTCGAGTTCGCCGACTACCGCCCCTATGTGAGTGGTGACGATACTAAGGATATCGACTGGAGGGCATACCTCCGACTCGACAAGCTGATTCTGCGCATCTTCGACGAAGAGGCCGACCTGCCGATTTATCTGTTCGTCGACTCGAGTCTTTCGATGAATTTCGGAGCCCCGTCGAAGTTCGACTATGCGCGGAAAGTCGCTGCGGCTTTGGGATACATCGGGCTTTTGAACCTCGACCGGGTGAGCGTCATCGGTTACGGCAACGGTGTTTCCGAGCAGATCGCCGCCAAGCGTGGTCGCAACCAGATTTGGCGCATCTTCAAGTTTCTCGAGCGCATGCAAACGTCAGGAGAGACGTCGCTCGAGCGCGCGTTCAAAACGTTCTTTGGGACGAGAAAAAAGCGAGGTCTCGTCGTGGTCGCATCCGATTTCATGGATCCGGCCGGCTTCGCGCCCGCGTTCGATTTCATTCGAATCTTCCGCCACGACGTGTTCAATGTACACATCCTGACGCCGGAAGAGGTGAAGCCCCAGTTTCCGGACGAAGCGATGCTCGTCGACTCGGAAAGCGGGACGTCCCAACGGCTTCGGATGTCGCCCACGCTCATCTCGGCCTACGAGGCGGAGATGGCGAGCTTGCGCAAGGGGATCGAAGAGTATTGTTCACGCTACGGCTGGGGCTACGTCCAGACGCAGACACCGATTCCGTTCGAAGACCTCGTTGTCCAAATCTTCAAACAGGATCGCTTCATCCGTTAATGATGGTGGCGACGATAACGGTGCTGACGACGCGATGAGCTTTCAAACGTTGGGTCTGTTGCAGGTGCTCTTGCTCGTCGCAACCACGGCTGGGGCCATCGCGTTCCTGTACTGGCTGAAACCGCCCCCGCAGCGCGTCATCGTCCCCTCCACCTTTATTTGGGCCCGAGTGCTCAAAGAGCGGAAGCGGCGCTCGGATTTCTGGCGATGGCTCGTCTCGCTCCTCCTGGCTCTCGCCGTGGGTTTGCTGATCGCGCTGTCGATCGGTAAACCCGCGGTCGAAGCGTTGTCGGGACGAGCGCGCCGTATTGCGATCGTGCTCGACACGTCGCCGACGATGGCTACCGTCACGTCGACGGGACAGACGCGGTGGGAGGTTGCCGTCCAGAAGACGCAAGAGCTTCTGAACGAGGGGAGTGTTGCCAGTCAGTACTTGGTCACCGATACGGGTGGGCAGTTCCCAGGCACCGGGTTTACGAGTCGCGCCCGTGCCCTCGAGCTGGTAGACGAGCTGCGGCCTGCGCTACGCGATCGCGCCCGGTTTCCTGAAGAGGATCCATCACTCGCGGACGACGCACAAACCGATGTGTATCTGATTGGCGACGGGGTGCTAATCCGCGATGCCCCGTCACACGTGACACCGATTTCCGTGTTCGAGCCGGCCGACAACGTGGGCATCACCGCATTCGACTTGCGGCCGGTGCCCGCCGAGGCGACACGCTACGAAGGGTTTCTCGAAATTTCAAACCACGGAAGCGAATCGACACGCGTCGTGATCCAAATCGATGGGACCGCGGGTGCCAGCGACCAGCGCGCGGTCACGCTCGGGCCGGGCGAGGTTCTCGGTGAGAACCTCAACGTCGACAACTTCCTCTCGGGCCCCATACGGGTGCTCATCGACGCTCCCGGCGATGCGTTGGCTCTCGACAATGTTGCCTACACCTATCTAGCTGCGCCGCGGCGCGTACGCACCGTTCTCGTGACCAGCGGCAATGCGTACCTCGAAACGCTTCTGGAGCTCGACCCGCGCGTTGCACTCGAGACAATTGCACCCAGCGCCTATGCAGTCCCCGAGTCGGCGGATGACCTGCCCGAGCTGTACGTAATGGATCGGTTCGCTCCTCCAGACAAGCCGCTGGTGCCCGCACTGTGGATCCGACCGCCGTCGGTGGCGTGGCTGCCTGCTTTGACAGGCGAGGACATGACAGAGCTTTCGCTCGCCGGTGTGCGGAGTGAGCACCCTCTGTTGCAGCACGTCTCACTCGAGGACGTCGTGATCGAAAGCGCCGCTATCGTTTCCCCTGGTGATCACGAAGTAGCGGCTGGGACACTCGAACAGCCAGTTCTTTTAGTCGGGGAAACGCCACTGCGCTGGGCGGAGCTCACCTTCGATCTTGGCGATTCGAATTTTCCGCTCCAAGCCGGGTTCCCGATCTTTTTGGCGAATGCGGTTGCCTGGCTGACGGGTACGGACGTTGTGCCGACGCCGCTCGGGACGATCACGGTGCCCGCAACGATCGCGGCCGTCACCGATATGCGCGGCGATGACGTGCCGACACGCACCGTGGGTTCGCTGACTGCATTCACTCCCGACGCTCCCGGGCTTTTCTCGGTGCGGACGACGAGCGGCGACCTCGTCATTTCCGCAAACCTTCTGAGTCCTGACGTGTCCGCCGTGAACGCCTCCGCGTTCGCCGGCGAGGACAGCGCCGGCGGAATCGTGGACTACCTGAGCGGCTCCGTGGGTGGCGGCGAGTTGTGGCTCGTGCTCGTCCTTGTCGCGCTGGTGCTAGTACTCGCCGAGTGGTGGACCTATCACCGGCGGATGACGGTTTAGCGGTATTCAGCATTCGGCTAGCAATAGACGATTTGTGTGTAACGCGAGGCGGAGAGGCGAGTCATCGCGTAGTAGCCCACGCGGAAGCGCACAGTGTCCGATACTTCCAGTGGCTCTCTAAACCGTACGACCGTGTGGTCGCTCGATTGACGCACAGTCTCGATCCCTGGCGTGATGGGATAGAGGTAGTCCATCGGTGCATCCACGTGACCGAGCGCTACCAGGGCCTCGGGCCGGTCGCGCTTGACCTCGATGACCTCGGCTTCGGCGACGCAGGTGTCGCGCTCCCAGCCGTCAATCGGTCGAGGACCGTGCGAGGTGAACAGGCCAAGAAGCGGCGCGGTGCCGAGGCGGAGATGGTTGACTCCCCGTGGGAGCGTTCCGTCAAGGGCGAGCTCGAGCACATTCGATGCGCCCCCGGAGACGATACGCAACGGCGCGCTCGAACTTTGCGCGAGCTCGACGAACGTCTGGAGAGTTTGGCGCTGCTCCGAAGGTGCGCATTTGAAGTCGAAGTAGATCGCGAGTCCGTCGAGCTCTAGCCCGTCGAGAGCTTGAACTTCTTCGCACATGGTGGGTATGTCGTCGGGATGGATCCCCTCTCGTCCCGTGTCGATGTCGACCGTCAAAAGAACACGATGGGCCGTAGTCCGGCGCCGGGCTTCAGCCGCTACGAGACGCAGTGTCTCGAGCTCGCTTTGCAGGCTTCCGTCCGCGATCTCCACGCAAGCGGCGGCTTCGTTTGGGCTGGGTGAACGCAAAAGCCATAGTCCGACGCCGAGCCCTGTCTCCCGCAGCGCCGTCAAGTTGTCGAGCCGCGCATCGCCAAGCGTGGTGACCCCGCCGTCCACGAGGGCACGCCCGACGCGGACGTCTCCGCAAACGCCCTTGGTGACGCCCATCACCTCGATGCCGCGTTCTCCACAGGCTTTCGTCATCCGCTCGGTGTTCGCTCGAATGCGCCCGAGGTCGATCGTCAAACGCGGGAACGGGTTGGAGTTTCTGCTCATCGGGATTTGGTGAACCGGCAGGATTGTATCGATAAAGACGGGACTGTTGAAAGGCGGTTCACTGGATGCGGGAGGCGGGATGCTGGATAATGCGCCACGCATGACAAGCTCAGCAGTTCGGGTTCGTGTGGCGCCTTCGCCTACCGGCGATCCGCATGTGGGAACGGCCTATCAGGCGCTTTTCAACCTTGCGTTTGCTCGGCAGCGCGAAGGCAAGTTCATCTTGCGCATCGAGGATACGGACCGCGCGCGGTCGACCTCGGAGTCCGAGCACATGATTTTGGACTCTCTCAATTGGCTCGGGCTTGGTTGGGACGAAGGTCCGGACGTCGGGGGACCACACGCGCCCTATCGACAAAGCGAGCGCCTTCCAATCTATCGGGAGCATGTCGATCGGCTTCTCGCGGACGGCCATGCTTACCGTTGCTTTTGCACCAAAGAGCGTCTCGATGCGATGCGCGCTGACCATCGTGAAAAGAAGGAGTTCACGGGCTACGATCGGAAATGTCGTGAGATCCCCGTGGACGAGTCGGCAAGCCGTGCCGAGGCGGGCGAGATATTCGTCGTGCGCATGAAGATTCCGCTGGAAGGGGATTGCGTGATGCGCGACGTTCTACGCGGGGAGATTAGGAAAGATTGGGCGTCGGTGGATGACCAGGTCATTCTCAAATCCGACGGGTTTCCCACGTACCACCTCGCCAACGTCGTCGACGATCATTTGATGGAAATCAGCCACGTGATTCGCGGCGAAGAGTGGATCAGCTCGGTTCCCAAGCATCTCAAGCTCTACGAATATTTCGGGTGGGAGCCCCCGGTGTTTTGTCACCTGCCGCTTCTCCGGAACAATGACGCCAACAAATCGAAGCTCTCGAAGCGAAAAAACCCCACGTCGATCGAATACTACCGGCGCGCCGGCTTTCTCCCCGAGGCGTTGGTGAACTTCATGGGCATGATCGGTTGGACCCGCGCCGAGGGTGAAGAGAAGTTCACGCTCGAGCAGTTCATCGAGCACTTCGACATCGAGAGCCTTTCGCTCGGGGGCACGGTGTTCGACGTGGAGAAGCTGCGTTGGCTCAACGCCCGTTATATCCGTGAGGACTATGACGCCGCGTCCCTGCTGAAGCTCCTTCAGGGCTGGGCGCTCGGCCCCGAGTATCTCGAGAAGATCGTTCCCCTCGCGCAGCCGCGTCTCGAGACGCTCTCCGACTGGGGTTTTCTGACCGCGTTTTTCTTCGCCGACTGCGTTCCGGTGCGCGAGGAAGATCTCACCTTGAAGGGAAAAGAGCCGTCGGACGTTGCCGGGATTCTCCAAATGTCGGTGTGGAGGTTGGAAGAGCTCGCGAGCTTCGACGCTGAATCCATTCAAGGCGTGCTGCGCTCACTCTCGGAGAAGCTCGATATCAAGCTCCGCGATCTGACGCGTCCGTTCTACGTTGCGATCACCGGCTCTAAAGCGTCGACACCGTTGTTCGACTCCATGGAGCTTCTCGGGAGAGATCTCGTCCGGACGAGATTACGTCATGCGATCGAGCTACTCGGCGGCCTTTCGACCAAGAAGACGAAAGCGCTCGAAAAAGACTACCGGGCGCTCTTCACCGCTTCGTAGTGAGTCCAACCAGTGGTCCAGAATCCGGTTCCGTTGGACGGCGCGAGTCCAAGAGCATGGCCGAGCTTGCGCTCATGGCGACACATCGAGACGGCTTTGCGTGACAGAGGAACAAAAAGCGAACACCTCGTCCAGACGAGCTTCGCACCGAAAATTATCTGCGTCGAATAGCAGAGTATAGTCAGGGCGATCCGCACACGGGTCGTGCACTCGCGAACCCACTACCCGAGCTGACAAGAAGAGGTTGCGGGTGAAGGCTCCGGCAGTCAGACCCTTTAAATCACTGGTGCGTTTATGCCCCAAAACAGTCGTCACGAACTGGTTTCGGGACATGGAGCCGCAGAGCCGATTTCGTTGATCAGATCGCTGGCGCGTCCTCGACACCGCCTTTATACTGGCGTCTCATGGCAGAGACTTTTCTGCCCATTTTTCCTGGGCAGAGCACCAACCTACGCGTCGCTCCTCCCATGGCGACAGTGCCGGTCGAATTCGGTGACGGATTCTTTGAAGAAGAATACGAAGGAGCGACGCCGTTTCGGTGGATGTCGCTTCGCGGACGTTTTTCGTTCGCACCGCAACCGGTAACCCGTGCGCTGGAGATCGAGGTTTGCTGTGAGTTCGGGGACTTGTCGCAGCGTTTGAAGGCAAGCTCAGGTGAGCTTCGCGAAGGACTTTCCCTCATCGACGGCTGGAGCACGCTCTCGGTGCCCGTTCCTGCCGGCGCGGATCATGTCGACCTCGAGCTGAACAAACCCTACCCTCGCGAGCACTACCCGGCGGACGAGCGTACGCTCGGGATTCGAGTACGGACGCCGATACTGCACGCTGACCAGCGCCGCCATGAGCTTCGCAAGCGCCAAGGGTCGAACGCGGTGCTCAATACCCGCGAGATGCTCGAAGGCAAGACCGTTGTCGAGTCGACACCGACCAGCCTGGGCATCGACCTGCATGGCGCGTGCAACGTCAAGCCGCCTTGCGTCTACTGCGAGTGGGACGCTGCGAAAGACGAAGAGGCTGACTACGTCAACGCTCCGTTCACCGTCCAAACGCTCGAGGAGTACGGTCCTTTCTTCGATCAGGCGACCGACGTGGTGAACTGTTCCATCGGTGAGCCATTCATGATGAAGAATCTCGACGAGCTCTTCGACGTGTTCGGTGCTCAAGGCAAGATTCTCGAGATGACCACCAACGGGCAGATTCTCACCGACCGCAACATCGAAAAACTTCTCGGTCGTGACATCCGCCTGTACATTTCTCTCGACGCTGCGACGCCGAAAACCTACGCGCAATTCCGCAACGACACGTTCGGAAAGATTCTCGACAACATTCGACGGCTCGTCGAAGCGAAAGGCGGGAAGGGAAGCCTTCCCAAAGTGTTTCTGGTGTTCATGCCGATGCGCGCGAACGTGCACGAGCTCGACGCCTTCGTCGAGCTGTGCGCCGAGCTCGGTGTGGACCAGATGATCTTGCGCCCTTTGAACGACACGCCGGGCAACGGCCTCGATTGGGAGCGCGGCGGCTATCACTTTCAGTACGAGAACGAGCTTCTGCCGTTCGAAGAGCTCGTGCGAGTGAGCGGATGCGCAGCCGAGCGAGCGCGCGAATTGGATGTGGATCTGCACGACCAAATGGATTTCGGCGGCCCGTTGAAAGCCATGGTCGAAGAGAGCCCTCCTCAGGACCCGACGCCGAACCCCGCTGCGAAGCCGTCGCTGGGTTTCGAAAACCACCCCGTGTGCGCGGAGCCGTGGAAAGACCTCTACATCCTGCGCCGGGGCATCCGTCCGTGCTGCTACGGGGGAGCGTCGATTGGAGACATGGACGACTACCGCACCGCGTGGAACTCCCCGCTGCTGCAAGCCATCCGAGCGAAGCTCACCGCGGGAAGCTTCCACGAATACTGCGTCATGTCTCCAGCGTGTCCTATCGTCCGCAAAGCGGAGCATGTGAACGAGCTTCCCGCCGCGCAAAAAACACGCCTCACCGTCTGGCGACTGTGGCAGCGCCTGAACGACCTAACCGCAGGCGTCCCCCGCCGAGCCGTGAATCTAATTCGCCGCAAATAGCAAACAGCACCGCCCTCTCCCCCTAATGGGGGAGAGGGATGCTCGCGCCAGCGAGCTGGGTGAGGGGGGGCTGCCGAAGGCTGTTTCAATTCCTGAGCCAAAAAGAGCAACCTCCCCGGGTCAGCTTCACGCCTCTTGCCGGGCCCCAGAACCATAGGATTGGTGTCGCCGGTGGCGGGACTCTACAATGTAGGGGTGGCAGACAAACAGGGGAAGCAGCAGGGTGGGGTTCTCGAGAAGACTCGGGAGAAAACCAAGACGCCCAAGTTGTACAAGGTGCTTCTTCATAACGATGACTACACCACGATGGAGTTCGTGCTCGTCATTTTGGAGACGATCTTCACCCTGTCGCCGGCCGAGGCCCACCGGGTGATGATGCACGTGCACACCAGCGGTCTTGGAGTCGCTGGTGTGTACTCCCACGAGGTCGCGGAGACCAAGGTCGCGTTGACGGAAACGGCGGCCAAGGATGCGGGGCACCCGCTGCGCTGCAGTCTTGAGCCCGAGTAGGCAGCAGTCACAACGAGGCGAGACGATCTAGCTATGTTCAGTACGGCTTTGGAAATGGTTTTGAATGTCGCGTACCGCGAAGCGGACTCGCGGCGGCACGCCCACTTGACGCTCGAACATCTTCTCTACGCCATAACGAACGATCCCAAGGGTGAGGACATCCTGATCGCATGTGGCGCCGATCTGGATCGACTCCGCGTCGAGCTGAAGGATCATCTCGAGAACTCGGTCGAGCTCATGCCCAAGGACGCGGATCAGGAGCCGATTCAGACGCTCGCATTCCAGCGTGTGTTGCAAAAAACCGTGTTGCACGTCCAGAGCGCGGGAAAAAGCGAGGCAGACATCGGCGATGCCCTCGCAGCAATTCTGCAAGAGAGGCGCTCGCAGGCTGCGAAGCTTCTCGAAGCGCAAGAGGTGACCCGGCTGGACATCCTCAACTACATCTCGCACGGGATCGCCAAGGTCCTCCGTCCGCGTGACGACGATCGCGCCTCCGCCGGCGACGGTGACGAGGATGCGCCTTCGGGGCTGTCCGATCCGCTAGTGGCGTTCACCACGAATTTGACCGAGCGGGCCGCGCGCGGGGAGCTGGATCCGCTCATTGGTCGCGAGCCGGAGCTGCACCGGGCGCTTCAAGTGCTGGGTCGACGCCGAAAGAACAATCCCGTTTTCGTCGGCGACGCCGGTGTCGGCAAGACGGCGCTCGTCGAAGGACTCGCGCAGCGTCTGCTCGGGGACGACGTTCCCGAGATATTGAGAGGCGCTGAGATCTTCTCGCTCGATTCGGGCGCGTTGCTCGCGGGAACCCGGTATCGCGGCGATTTCGAAGAGCGTTTCAAGGCCATCATTAACCGGCTCGAAGAGCGGGAGAATCCGATTCTGTTCATCGACGAGCTCCATACAATGGTCGGCGCGGGCGCCACCACGGGTGGCACCATGGATTTGGCCAATCTCGTGAAACCGGTACTAACCGAGGGGAAGTTGCGCCTCATCGGCTCCACCACGTTCGAGGAGTTCAAACATCTCGAAAAAGATCGTGCGCTTCACCGGCGGCTACAACGCATCACCGTCGAGGAGCCTTCTTTCGAGGACGCGGTCAAGATTCTCGAGGGTTTGCAATCGCGATACGAAGAGCACCACAAGGTGAACTACACGACGGGCTCGCTGGAGACGGCAGTGCGGCTCGCGCAACGGCACTTGAGAGAGCATCGTCTTCCGGATAGCGCGGTGGATGTGATCGACGAAGCGGGGTCGATGATGCGACTCGATGCCGAAAGCAGCGAGGCGGTCACCGTCGACGTTCCCGAAATCGAGAAGATTGTCGCTCGGGTAGCGCGGATTCCGGAGAAGCAAGCCACGTCGTCCGACAAGGAGCGCCTGCGCACCCTCGAGGATTCGCTCAAGCGTGTTGTTTTCGGTCAGGAGGAAGCGGTGGCGATCGTGTCCCGCTCGATCCGGCGAGCGCGCGCTGGGCTGGGACACCCCGAACACCCGGCAGGGTGTTTCCTGTTCACCGGTCCGACCGGCGTAGGCAAGACCGAGCTGGCCAAGCAATTGGCGCTACATCTCGGCAACGAGTTCATCCGCTACGACATGTCGGAGTACATGGAAAAACACGCGGTGGCGAGGCTCATCGGAGCGCCTCCGGGTTACGTAGGATTCGATCAGGGCGGGCTCCTCGTCGATGCGGTGCGCCAGCACCCGTATTGTGTGGTGCTCCTCGACGAGATCGAGAAAGCCCACATGGACCTGTTCAATATCTTGTTGCAGGTCATGGATCACGCGTCGTTGACCGACAATCAGGGCCGCAAGGCAGACTTCCGGCATGTGGTTCTGATCATGACGTCGAATGCGGGCTCTCGGGAAATGAGCCAGTCGGGCATCGGCTACGGAAGCGACTCAGCCAAAGACGCACCGTCTCAAGCAAAAAAAGCTGTGGAGCGTCTGTTCAGCCCGGAGTTTCGAAACCGGCTCGACGCCATCGTGACGTTCGATGCGCTCAGCGAAGACGTCATGGAAACGATCGTCGAGAAGTTCATTCTCGAGCTCGAGGCGCAGCTTCGAGAGCGTCGGGTCGCGTTCACGCTGCTGCCGGAAGCGCGCGCTTACCTCGCCAAGAAGGGGTATGACCCGAAGTACGGAGCGCGGCCGCTCGCGCGGACGATCCAAACGGAAGTTCGCGACCCGCTCACCGAAGAGATTCTCTTCGGCAAGCTCGAGCAGGGCGGTACGGTGACGATCGGCTTCGACGGCGAGGCACTGACGTTCGACGTTGATGCGTCGACTCCGCCTGCGCCCGTGGAAACACCGTCTCCAGCCGGCGCATCTTGACGGCCTTGCTCCGATGCCCGTTTACCTTCTCGGCCCGGATATCGTGTTCCCACCTGTCGATGAGGCCGAGCAAGGCCTGCTTGCGGTAGGCGGCGACCTCAGCCGCGAGCGGCTTCTTCACGCTTATGCCAGCGGGATATTCCCGTGGTACTCGGAAGGAGAGCCCATCCTTTGGCATTCGCCCGATCCACGATTCGTGCTCACGCACGAGACCTTCCGGGTCCCGAAAAGACTGGATCGCGTGATCCGGACTGAGCCGTACCGGGTGACGATGGACGAAGCCTTCAAAGAAGTCGTGGAGGCGTGTGCGTCGACGCCGCGCTCCGGCCAAGACGGAACGTGGATCACCGAAGAGATGAAATCCGCATACGCCGAGCTGCATCGCGAAGGCTTCGCCCACTCCATCGAAGCGTGGCGGCCTGGCGCGGCTAAAGAACCGGATGAGCTGGTAGGGGGGCTCTACGGTGTTTCCATTGGCGCGGCGTACTTCGGCGAGTCGATGTTCTCGCGCGCCAGCGACGCCTCGAAAGTCGCCTTCGTTGCCTTGATGCGCCAGCTAGCGAGGTGGAAGATCACGCTAATCGATTGTCAAATCGAGACCGACCACCTCGCACGTTTCGGCGCCACGAATTGGCCGCGCGAGCGATACCTCAGTGCTCTTCGAGAGGCAACTCGCGAGCCCACGCGACAAAAACGATGGCGCCTGGATTGATCAGGCGGAGCGCCCTCTCTATAAGATTGCGGCGGGTGCAGTTCCTGAGAGCCTCTAGGGCTCGGTGCCCTGAGCCATACTGTTTCAGCAGGTCGAATGGGCGGGTTGTGACGGAACTCACTGGAGCCGCGGCCGGGTATCGGCCTCTCGGAACTGTGTCGGTCTCGGCGCGTTGGCGCGTCGGACTCTAGTGCCCCGAGGGCCCTCGATCGTCAGGTGGAGAAGTTGACGCCATCTCGATGGCCTCCTGGTTCGACCGCGTCGTCGCGGCCGTGACTTGTTAGGTATAGATCGTGTCTGCGGCGTTGTCAATGAGTTTTTGAAGCTTTCCACGGGCGGCTCGACGCGATACCGTGTCCGTTATGAATAGCCGTCTCGTCGGCCGCCTCGTCGGGTCGAGCGTGCTCGCGATCGCCCTGCTAGCGGTTTCGATGTGGTACGTGACTCGCGATGCCCTCCCCGAAACGATTCGTATCGCGACGTCGTCACGCGATAGTTTTTATTTCGAAGTCGGGGGCGCGTTCGCTCCTTATCTAGAGATGACTTCGGGCCACACCGTGGAAGTCGTCGAGACCGCTGGCTCCCTCGAGAATCTGCGTATGCTCGCTGACGGCGACATCGAGCTTGCGATCTTCGAAGCGAGCGCGTTGCCGTTTGAGGGCGTCGGCGTCGTCGCGCCTCTCTTCTCCGAGCTCGTGCACGTGATCGTTCGGCGCGACAGAGAGATCGCGTCGATTTCCGATCTGGCGGGAAAGCGTCTCGCGATCGGTGAGCCCGGCTCGGCGATGCGGGAAGACGCGTTGAAGATTCTCGCGCACTATCGGTTGACCGCGGACGATGTGGTCCTCGTCGGCGAGGTCGTCGATGACTTCTTGGCCGACGACTCGATCGATGCCGCGTTCGTCACCACCGGAGTCTTTAGCCCGAGCCTCGATGTTTTGTGGCTAGACGGCGAGTTCGATCTTGTTTCGATTGACGATGCTCCTGCGATTGCGCTGAAGCACGCGTACTTCTTCGAGGCCGAGATACCGCGGGGACTCTACGCCGAGCGTCCGCCCGTGCCGGCGAGGGACACGACGAGCGTGGCGACGACCGCCTTGCTCGCGGCGCGAGACGATGCGACCAAGCTGCTGGTCCATCGCACACTCGAGGCACTCTACGAGACTGACCTCCGCTTCGACCTCACGACGCTGCACAGCGCCAACGAAGCTCGCGAGTGGCCGCTGGTGCCGTTGCACGCTCTCGCCCAGAGCTACTTCCGGCCCTACGAAGGTATCGATTTGCTCGCGAGCTTCATGGAGTCGCTGGCCGCCACCAAGGAGCTCTTGTTCGCGCTCGCCGCCGTGCTCTACCTGATTTGGAGCGCTTATCGCCGGATGAAAGCCCGCGAGGACGCTGAGGAGTTTCAGAAGCTAAAGGACCACCTCGACACGTTCCTCAACGAAACGATCCGCATCGAGAAAGCACAAATGAAGACCGACGATCCTGCCCAGCTTCGC
The DNA here is from genome assembly GCA_947259165.1 of uncultured Acidobacteriota bacterium. GTDB lineage: Bacteria > Acidobacteriota > Vicinamibacteria > Marinacidobacterales > SMYC01 > CAMYKY01. The sequence continues at coordinate 17,737 of CAMYKY010000073.1, forward strand.
GCGTACTTAAACGAAGTGACGGACATCAAGCTCATTGCGCTAGAGCAGCTATCTCATGAAGGCCTGAGAGGCGACCGAACTTTCCTGATCTTCCTAACGCAGTGCGCCAACCTGATCGCGAAAATACAGAGAAAACTAGAGTTCTCGAAACGCTAGATCACCACAGAGACACGGGGGCACGAAGAATTCAGGGAGATTGCCAAGCCACCTCTTTGGAGGATTCTCCGCCGAGGAGGCTTCGTAGAACGGGCTAGCCCTGGTCATTGGGACTCGTTGCTCCACGAAGTTACCGACTGTTGTCGACGTCGTGGTAGTGCCGTTGTTCGAAGCGCGGGGTGCAGACACACAGGAAGACGAGGTCCACCTCGCCGGTGTTGGCGATGCGCTGGCTGCGGCCTGACGGGATCACAACAACGTCTCCGGCTTCGACGTCGGTGGCGTCGAGGCCCTCGACCTCCACGCGACCGCGCCCGCTGGTGATGACGTAGCGCTCGTCCACTTCGAGGACGTGGCGGGCGGTGGTGACGCCGGGTTCGACGCGCGCCCGCGCGATCGCGACGTCGGGATCGCGGGGATCGTTCCAGCTTTCGAGAATGTGACAACGCTCGTCGGTGTAGTGCTCGAGCGACGCATCGTGTTTGGCGATGTAGGGTTCCATCGGGTCTTGAGTCTATCACCCGCGTGGTAGGATTCGTCCAGACGATGAAAACCGCTCGCATTGTTATGTTTCTTGCTTTCGCCACCGTGCAGGCGCTTCCCGCGACTGCGAAGCCTCAACAGCACGAATCGGCGCCGACGCTTGCGTGGACGTGCCCGTTGCATCGTGAAGTGACGGAGTCGGAAGAGGGTCAGTGTCCTATCTGCGAGCGATCCTTGGTGCCAACGCTCGTGCAACAAGCGTGGTCGTGCCCGATCCATGCCGTTGTTTCCGAGGATGCCGCCGGGGCCTGTCCCATCTGTCAACGCGATCTCTACCTGATCACCGAGGAGATTCGCTTCGCTTGTCCGATGCATCCTGAGGAAACTAGCCACGAGGAAGGCGAATGCAGCATTTGCCACATGGCGCTCGTGGCGTCGACGTCGACCCGGCCGCACCAGGATCACAATCCCAAGCACGGCGGGATGTTTTTCATGGCCCCGGACAATTGGCACCATCTCGAAGGTACTTACCCCGAGGGAGGTGTCTTCCGCGCTTATCTCTTCAACAATTTCTCGGAGCCGATGAACGCAAAAGACTTCAAGGGACGCGCTGTGCTAAAGGAGGTCTTCGACACCGAGACCAAGCAGACGCGTGAGTTAGTGGCGTACCCGCTTCTCGCATCGGCCGATGGCGCGTACCTCGAAGCGTACGTCGGCAGCGACACGCTCCCGCGAGAGATCACCGCGAAGGTTCAATTCGAGCGCAACGGAAAGTTCGAGCGGTTCGACTTTATCTTTGCGGAGTTGTCCGAAGATCTCGAGGTCGTTACCGATGCGACCGCGGTTTCGAGTGGCGAGCTCACCGTTCCCGAGAATCCGAACGGCATCGCGCGTGCGATCGCCGATAGAAATGTTCTAGTCCGTGAGCTCGTCACGTCTGGAGCGATGACCGAAATCTATCTCCCCGCGCTCGAGGCCAAGGATTTGGCGGTGGCGCTCGAAAGCCACATCGAGGCGTCACCCCTCGAGACCCGACAAGAGCTGCAATGGGCGGTGAAACAGCTCGTTCGCGCGGCGTGGCTGCTCGACGACTACGGAGATCTTGGAAATCGTGAGAAGGTCTATGCCGCGTACGACATGTTCGATGAGGCCGTCGAAACAATCCAGAGCGTGTTTCGATGAGAGCGAGCTTCGGGCTCGGGCTCGTCGTCGTTGCTGTTGCTTCGACCGCATTTGCACACAAGCCAACGGTCACGACCTTCACCTACAACCATGACATCTTCCCCATCTTTGAGGCGAAGTGTGGCTCGTGCCACCGCAGCGGCGGTGTCGCCCCGATGTCTCTGCTGACGTACAAAGAGGCTTTTCCGTGGGGCGTGTCCATCAAAAACGAAGTGTTGGATCTCGCGATGCCGCCATGGTTCGCGGACGAGCGCTACGGTGAGTTCAAGCACGGCGCCGGTCTGTCGGCAAAAGAGATGGACACGATCGTGGATTGGTGTCTCGGCGGAAGTCCTGAAGGGGAGACCCCGGTCGGCACGTCGCCGTCATCCTACGTGAATTGGCCCCTCGGTGAACCCGAGCTCATTCTCATGATGCCTTCGCCCATGGTGCTCGACGCGGCAACGTCCGAGACCATCCAAGAGCTGACGTTCGAGACGGGCCTCGCGGAGCCCGTCTACCTGCGGGCACTCGATTTTCAACCCGGTGCCCCGAACATCGTTCGCTCGGCGACGATTACGATCCGCTTCGGTGGGAGAAAGCAGACGATCGCAACCTGGATCCCAGGACAGACTCCGGAAGCGCTCCCTGAAGGTCGGGGTCGCCTGATCCCGGTGGAGGCCGAGGTCGGTCTCGAGCTCCACTACAAGAAGACGTGGCTGGATGAGGGCTCGTCGGTGGAAGACCGAAGCGCCGTCGCGATCTATTTGCATGACGAGGATCCCGGCCAGCTCGTCGAGACGGTGGAGGTGACCTCCACGTCCGCACACACCTTGGAAGCCGATGCGGAGCTCGTCGCGTTGTTGCCGCGCGTCGACGGCGATATCGAGGCTGTTGTCGCCGAGGTCGTTCGCCCGGATGGCTCGCGCGAGCGTCTCCTTCGTCTCTATCACCCAAACTCCGAGTGGCCCCGCAAATACTGGCTCGTCAAGCCCATCGCCCTTCCAGCTGGATCTCGCGTCGAAGTCACCGCCACCGCTCCGGAAGGCGCAACCCCGGTCGTGTTGGTGGACCTGATTTCGTAGTCGCTTGTTCACTTGCCCGTCTTAGTCTGCAACGGGGACGGGAGTTGATTGAGCGGCAGCGACGCTACGACGGGAAAATTCCCAGGTCGAAGGCGGAGTCGGCGATCCAGGTCATCCAAGCGATATAGATTAGGAGCATGAGCGTGGCTTTGCCCAGACCTACTTTGCGGCCTATGAGGAACAGTGAAATGACGGTGACGGTCACCCACAACAACACGATACGCAGGATTTGGACGTCGGCGGCGCTTGCGCCGGTGGCGGCGCTGAGTGAGACCTCTCCGAACACGACGGAGTAGGCGAAAAGGGGTAGTCCGAGAGACACCGCGATATCGAAAATGTTGGAGCCGAGCGCGTTCGACACGGCGTCGTCATAAAGACCGTTGCGGGCGTCTTTGACCGACAGCACGGTGTCGGGAACGCTCGTCGCTGCGGCGGCGAGAACGACGGCGGTGAAGTAAGTGGGGATATTGAGCGCGTGCGCCGAGCCGATGACCGCCTCGGCTAACAGAAGGCAGGCGGCGCCGAGTACCAGCACCGCCGCGCTGAGAACGACCCAGGCGGAGCCCGTCGTGTAGGGCCGACCGCCGAAAAAAAGCGAGTTGAAGTCGAACGTCAATAGCGATCGAAGCTTGGATCGAGGCTCCGAGTGGATCTCGTCGGAGTCACCCGCGCTCTCGCCTTGTCCTTCGTCTTGTCCGTTGGCGCCGTGTCGGCGATTGTGGATCATCAGATGGGTGAAGTAGCCAACGTAGCAAGCTAGCAAGAACGCGCCCGCGACCCAAGTCAGCGTCGTATCGCCGAGGAACACGATGAGCATGACCTCACTGATGACGAGCCAGATGCCGTCTCTGAGCACGGTACGCGAGTCGACTTCGATATAGCGCACCTTGGTCTCGACGCCGTCTTTCTTGGTACCCCAGATCGCAACGACGAAAATGCACAGCGCCGGAATGATGAGTCCGTTGAAGACCGCAGAGCCGGCCGCGGTGGCGACGCCGGCGGAAAAGCCGTCGAGATCGTTGTAGACGAAGAGGAACACCGTCGTGGTGAGAAGCTCGGGCATCGATGATCCGGCGGCGTTGATCGTAGCGCCTTTGATTCCGGGCGCCATGTTGCGGCCCAAATAGCTCGACGCGGATTCGAACGTGTCGCTCGCGTACATGATAACGACGCCGGCGACCGTGATGAGCGCGAGCGAAGTCAGGAGTTGATCGAGATGCATACGGGGTTGTGCAGAGTCTGCGGGTGGTGTCCTAGCGGTCGTCTTCCGCGACGACGACGAGACAGTCTTCTTCGGTCAGCGTGATCTCCGAATCCTTGGGAGGTATGAGTTTAACACCATAGTTGGCACCGGCATCACCTTCCAGTGATTTGAGTTTGTATCCGAGGCAAATTTCCTCACCCCTTTTCTGCGCGACGCGCATGAGGTCGCCGAATCGACAGGTTAGAGGCAGGGTGTCGAAATAGAGTGACGCGGACTTGACGTAGATCTCGGAGCCTTCCTCGGCAAAAAGATTTTCATAGACCCGCTGAATGTCGGGCTCTTCGCTGATCTGGGCGAAGATCATCGACACCATGCGATTCGAGATGATGAAATCGTTGACGCCCGCGTGGGCGACCAGCTCACGATTGGCGGATTCGAGCACCTCGGTGATGAGCTTCGTATCCACGATCCTTCCTGCGTCGGTCAGCGCCTTTTGTAGTTTTCGTAAATGCAACAGCACGACGATCGTTTCCGAGTCGATGCGCTCGGGCTCACTGTCGAGGGAGGGCTTTTGTGGGAGGACGATGACGGTGTTGTAAAAGAACGGCTCAATCGATTTGAGGTCGTCGCTGTTGAGAGGGTCTTTGTCGATCAGCTTGACTTGCACGGTGGAGTTCTTGTCGAGGTTGGCGATTGTCTCCGCGAGCTGAGGTGGCGCGTCGTTGATCATCACATCGATCTGGGAGCCGCCGACCACGTAGTCGGCGTACTCCTGGATGATGATGGGTGCTTTATAGCTCCAACCCAGAATGAGCTGGCGCTCGAATCTCTGGTTGCTACGTCGGTCCGGAATATCGCTCGCTTTCGGGATCATGACCGGCTCCGCTACGTAATCGATGGTGGAGTCGTCCTCGGCGACGATGAGGATTTCGTCCTCGGCCGTCAACACGGTGTCGAGCGTGGGGCGGATGACGATTTCACCGTCGGGATGTCGGATCCCGATAGGAACGCCGTCTGGGAAATGGAACTGGAGTCGGTCGAACCTAATGCCGTCCCACCTCGGGTTGTTGTGAAAATACATCTCACAACCCTCGAAGCTCAAAAGCTCCGAATAGACGACGGCGAGTCCGCTCGTCCGAGACGTCTGCACCATGATCTTGGCGAGTATTTCTTCGGCATCGACCACGGAGACGATGTCGGGCGCGATGTCTTTCACCACTTGACGGTTTCGATCGGTAAACACTTCCGCGACGATGGTAAACTCCGCATCGTCACCCCTCTGTGAATCGAGCGCGAGAACGGTTTTGATGACCTTCGCATCGCTCGCGAGCTTCACATCCAAACTTGCCGCGGGATCGCAAGAAGCGAGCACGATCGCCGATTTGGCGTCTCCGGCGCTCACGCGTTCGAGTGCCTGTACTGAAGCAGTCGCCCCGCTCCGCGTCACGACCCGGGTGTTTCGCCGGTCGATGAAGTTAGTCCTGAGGTATTCGTCCATGTCTTCTTTGTCGATCTCGGAGAGGATGACAATCACCGGATCGTCTTCGCTTTCGTTTGCCTCGACGAGCTCTCGGAGGATCTCGATGACGCGTGGCCCCCAACCGAGGACGAGCGTGTGGCCGGACTCGAGAACCTGGCTATGGCCCTTCTTGAGGTGAGCGATTGCCTGATCGAGCGCCGTCGTGAGAAATGCGATGAGAGCGGAGAAGATAACGACGCCGGTGAGCCCGGCGACAACCGCGGCGGTCTTGAAGACGGCTGGAGTGTCGTTGTCCTGATTCATATTCCCCGGGTCGGTGAGCTGCAGAAAGATGAACCAGATTTGCCGGGCGAAATTATGCTCGGTGTCGGGCGCGAAGAAGTTGAACACCAGCCTCATCATCCCGATCAGAAGGATGGACCCGATGAAGGCGAAGACGAGGGAGACGAACAGGGCGCTGCTGCCGCGCGCAAGGAAGCTATCGACGCGATAGCGCCATCGTTGTCGAAATGTCGCTGTATCCGATGCCATGGCCAGAATCGACGAGGCGGCCCCTTGTTTGGGACGCATTGCTCAGGGTTGTCAGTGAATTGTTATTTACTAGTGTAGCAACTGGGGGTGTCGCCGCCACCCAGCTTCGACGGGAGTCAGGGGGAGAGGACGCCTGCCCATACGAGGCCGTACATCGCCAGGGCTGCGTAGATGCCGCTAATGATGTCGTCCAGCACGATTCCCCAGGAGCCGTGCATGTTCTGGTCGATTTGGCGTGCGGGTGGGATCTTGATGATGTCGAAGATGCGAAACAGGAGGAAACCGACGAGAGCGACCTGCCAAAGCTCTCCGCCTCGGAACAAAATCGGGACTACGAGATAGCCTGCCACCTCGTCGAGCACGAAATTGCCGGGATCCTCGTCTTTCCAGTACTTCACTGCCCACGGTGTCAGCCAATGATTCGCTGCCACCACCACGACCAGCCCCAAGACCAGTGCGGGAACGAGCCAAGACGTCGGAGCATACACTGCGATCGCCACGTGGTAGGCGACACCCACGAGCGCGCCGAAGCTACCGGGAGCGATGGGGGAGAGTCCCAGGCCGAAGGACGTACCAATGGCAAGGTAGATAAATTCGCGAGTTCGGGACATGAACGCCGAACTTTAGCGAGTTGGGCCGGTCACGTCTACTGTTTTTCTGCGCGGGCCGATTCGAACGTGGTCCGATTGATGTCCTTGCCGTGCGTGAGCTTGAGCCCGAGACTCACGAATGCGATCCCCGCGCCGAGATAGACGAGATCCAGTGGGGTCTCGAAGTGCATGTTGATGCACACCTGCAGGAAAGTAATCGTGAGGATCATCAGCACGACCTTTCCCAGCACGCCCTGAGCGAGCCGAAAACGAGCCAGTCCGGGCGGATGTCGGTCTGATTCAGAGCGGGGTCGATGCGTGAGACGAATAGGTCGTAGGAACCGAGCCCGAAAATCAACAGCACGATGCCGACGAGAAAATCGTCGACGATCTTGATGACTGCCATGATGAGCTCGTTGTAGCTCAGAAGACCGTTCCCGCTCTCGTCCGGGAGATGCAAGTGATTTATCCACAGCGTTGCGAAAAAGTTGCCGACGAGGTGCGTCGTCTCGAGAACACCGAGGATAAAGACAACGCTCGAGCCCATCAACAGACCGACGACCCCCAAAACGATCACGAGACGGAAGTACCAAAGGAAATGCTCGAAGATGTGCTCGACCCGCGCAGCCAGACCCGTCAGACCGGACCGCCTCGCCGAGTTGGACTCGTCGCTCATAGACCCCTACCGAAGATTGAGTTCAGATTGGGTGGAAGTTGATTGAATTTATTGTACCAAACGCACCACGAACCTCTCCCCCGACGCCATTGGGTGAGCCACTCTGATCAGCGTCGAGGCTTGTTAACCTCTCCCCGCGAGGGGGAGAGGTCGACGTCGCGCGAGCGACG
>CAMYKY010000074.1 GCA_947259165.1 uncultured Acidobacteriota bacterium
GGGCACGAGGAGATATTGGCCAAGGTCTCCCTTGCTCAGGCTTCCGAGGATTTGAGGTCCTATTTCTGCGTCACTTGATTTCATACGAAACCAATATCGAATCTAACGACTCGGTGACGAGGATTCAACCGGTTCCCCATGGGCTTGGAAATGCCCTTCGATCGTGTCTACACTTCCACGTACCCATGTTTGTCCACCAGGTTGACGACCAGACGAAACTCGCGATGGTCGAGATGCGAGACGCAGAGGAGCTGTTTGCGCTCGTGGACTCTTCGCGAATGTATCTTCGCGAGTGGCTTCCGTGGGTCGATGCGAACGTTTCGATTGCCGAAACCGTGGCGTTCGTCCAGGCCGCGCAAAAGCAGTACTCGCGTGGGGAAGGCTTCCAGTGCTGCATTCGCTACCGCGATAAGATCGTGGGCATCATAGGGCTTCACCGCGTCGACCGATTCCACAAGCAAACTGAGATCGGCTACTGGCTTGCGGAAGAGTTCCAGGGCCGAGGGATCATGACGGCGTGCTGTCGTGCGCTCGTCGATTTCGTATTTCAGGAGTACAAGCTCCACCGGGTCGAGATTCGAGCGGCTGTCGGGAACACGAAAAGTCGTGCGATTCCCGAGCGCCTCGGCTTTACTCACGAGGGGACGCTTCGCGAGGCAGAGTGGGTGAACGACCATTTCGTCGACGGTGCGGTCTATGCGATGCTCGAACGCGACTGGGCGGAATGACAGATGACGCGCGAGCGCGACTGCGGCATTCAGCGTCCGGCATTCGGCATCCGGTTGCCGCTTTTGTGCCGGTATTGACGACGGCAGCCGCTCGCGCCAAGGTCGAACCTCTTGCTAGCTTCGATCCCTGTCCTCGACCTGGGCCGTCATGAGAGCCAGCTTGCACGGTAACAGGACGGCGTCAACGTTTCTGACGGCGGAGTGGCGCGAGCTCGCTATGCTCAGCTACGAGGTCGACCCCTCGCTTCTCGCCTCGCGCGTTCCCGCGGGGACCGAGCTCGACACTTGGAACGGCCGGACGTTCGTTTCGGTCATTGGGTTCAGGTTCTTGCGAACGCGTGTTCTCGGCCTCCCCGTACCGTTTCACCGTAACTTCGACGAGGTGAACCTGCGGTTTTACGTCCGCCGTGAGCATCCAGACGGATTGCGGCGTGGTGTGGTGTTCATCCGGGAAATCGTTCCGCGAGCCGCCATCGCGTGGGTGGCGAGGAGCGTCTACAACGAGAACTACATCGCACTTCCGATGCGGCACCGCATCGCGCTTCCGGAGGTCACCTACGAATGGCGCCACCGCTCGACGTGGAACCGACTCTCGGTGACTTGCACCAGGGAGTCGTTCTTGCCGGACGAGGGCTCCGAGGAGGCTTTCATCACCGAGCACTACTGGGGCTACGCGGCGCAAAAGCGTGGCGCCACGCTCGAGTATCAGGTCGAGCACCCGCGCTGGAGCGTTTGGCGCAGCTCGAGCTCGACACTCGAGGGCGATTTCGAGGGTCTATATGACGCCGAGCTTGCGGATTGTTTGAGGGGTAAGCCCAGCTCCGCGTTCGTCGCGGATGGATCGACAGTCGTTGTCCGCAAGGGGACGGAGCTTTGACGCGCGAGGCCGAAGCATACGGCATACGGTTACCGTGCACCCAGCTCCTTGGTTGAGGCACAGCTCTAGAATCGGACTGGAAGCCAAAAAGAAGCTCGACCGTCACGCGGTCGGCCGCGACCGTGACTACCGGCACAAAACGCGGCACCCGTATGCCGTATACCGTATACCGTCCGCCGAATGTAGTAAGCTCCGGCGCAAACGATGAAGAATTCCCAGAAGCGGAAACCGAAGCTCAAGAAACCCCCGATTCTTTTCGCGAAGACGCAGCGAATCGTTCGCGCGATAGCCGACGAAACTGACGGGACGTTTCTCACCTATTGGAACTCGGCGGGCGGGAGTGTGTGTCACAACGATGTCATGGGGTTTTACGAGGTTCTTCAGCGCATCGGGCATCAGGACAAGCTTCACCTTTTCATCAAGTCGGACGGCGGCGACGGGACGGCCTCGTTGCGGATCGTCAATCTGCTGCGGCGGTATGCGGGAAAGCTCGTCGCGCAGCTCCCGCTCGAGTGCGCTTCGGCGGCGACCATGGTGGCTCTCGGCGCGGACGAGATCGAGATGGGTCCACTCGCGTTTCTCACCGCTGTGGATACCTCGATTACTCACGACCTTTCGCCGATGGATGTCCACAACCGGCGCGTGAGCGTGAGCCAGGACGAGCTCAATCGGGTCGTGAAGCTATGGCACGAGGGGACCGTGGCCGATAACGCGAAAAACCCCTATTCCGATTTGTTCCCCCATGTGCACCCGCTCGTTATCGGCGCTGTCGATCGGTCGAGCTCACTTTCGGTCAAACTTTGCACTGAAATCCTCGGGTTTCACATGAGCGACAAGGCTGCGGCTGAGACGATCAGTGTGCACCTCAACTCTGCGTACCCCGCCCACGATTATCCCATCGTTTTGCAAGAGGCGCGGCGTGTCGGGCTCAACGTCAAAGACCTCGATCCCAAGTTGAATCAAATGCTTCTTGACCTACACGGGTTGTACTCGGAGATGGGGCAATCCGCGGTGACAGATTTCGACGAGCGGAATTATCACAACAACGAAATCCTCAACATCATCGAGAGCGTCGGGATTCAGGTCCACTACCAGACGGACAAGGATTGGCACTACCGAACGGAAGAACGGCGTTGGGTGCCGCTCAATGACGAGAGCTCGTGGCGGAAGGTCGAGAAGATTGGGACGAAGACGCTGAGCTCCGTCATTCACATTCGCTAGTCCCCGCTACAAGAGCCCTAACTTCCGCAGGGCTTCATCCGGGCACCCGGTCCATTCGGGTACGACCTCGTTGCCGACGTACTGAAGATCCTCGACCCCCATCTTGCTCGAGAAAAAGCCAGTCGCGGTGAGATTCCGGAAGCCGTTGAGAAACTCGACGCCGTGCGACAGCTCGGGGCCCGCGCGGTCGGGGTAGGCAATTTCATCGAGGAGAGACTCGCGCTCGGACGGCTCGGCGTCGACAAACCGAGTGTCGAAGCGAGCCAGGCATTCGACGTCGAGCCACGCGAGCCCGCCACGCATGGCGAGCTGCCGCTCGGGCTGGTCGGTCATGAGGAAGTCCATGAACTCGGGAGTGTCAGCGTCGGTTGCGCTTCCCGAACGCTCGTCTCGAGGAATGAGGATGTCGACGAGGAGGTTCACGGTTTCGTACTCGTGGGCGGTGAAAAACGTCGGTTGGTAGCCGCCTTGGATTGCCCGTTGCGCGCGCGCGGCGTCGGCGCCGCTACACGCGAATGCGGATGCGATAGGCGCTGACGCAAGAAGCGCGAGGGCTTCGCGTCGGCTGAGGGTCTTGTCCCGGTCCGTCATCAAATATTCCCCTTGCGTCGCTCTTCGGCAATGTAGTCACTCGTTCGCATGGCGAGGGCGAGGATCGTCCACGTCGGGTTCTTGTTCGGGTTCGACACGAGGGGGCCCCCGTCGGCGACGAACACGTTCCTGACGTCGTGAGCCTGGCAGGTGGCGTTCAATACCGAGGTGCGCGCCGAGTCTCCCATCCGGGTGACGCCGACTTCGTGGATGATGCGTCCCCCGGGAAGGATTCCGTAGTCTTCTTCTTGGGTCGGCATCGGAGTGATCGGAGTGCCGCCGAGGTGCTCGATGAGCTCGTGAAAAGTCTCGTGCATATGTTTGACTTGCAGGAGCTCGTGCTCGCTCCACTTGAAATGGAAACGCAGTACCGGAATACCCCAGCGATCGACCGTGTCGGGGTCGACTTCACAATAGGAGTCGTCGTTCGGGATCATCTCACCGCGACCGGAGAAGCCGATGGTCGAGCCGTAGAGCTTGCGGTAGTTGTCCTTGAGCGTCTGGCCGTACCCACCGCCCAGAGGTGTTTTCTCGATCCCATCGAGAAAACCGTACCGAGGCATCCGCTGTCCACCCCAAAACTCGACGTGATAGCCGCGCGGGAAGTCGAGCTCGCGGTTGTCGCGAAACCATGGCATGTAGAGGTGCATGCCGTTCGCACCGTCTTCATTGTGAGGCACCCGGTCGGCGAACTGGGGGAAGTAGCCGACGGCGTCCGTCCCGGTACTGTCCATCAGGTACCGTCCGACGGCGCCGCTCGAGTTCGCGAGCCCGTTGGGGTGGCGCGCGGAGCGAGAGTTGAGCAGGAGCCGGGCCGACTCGCAGGCGCTCGCCGCGAGCACGACGATCGACGCGCGCACGTGGTGCTCGCTGCCAACGGTCTTGTCTATGTACGACACGCCCGTCGCGAGCCCTTCATCGTCGGTGGTGACTTCGCGCGCCATCGCGTTGGTGATGAGCTCGAGCCGTCCGGTCTCGAGTGCCGGTGGCAGCAGCACGCTCGGCGAGGAAAAATTCGAGTGGCTCGCGCACCCACGCCCGCACTGACCGCAGTAGTGGCACGCCGGCCGTCCGTTGAGAGGGCGTGTCAGAATCGACATCCGCGCTGGAATGCAGGTGATATCGAGGTCGTCGCAGCCCTTCTTCACGAAGTGCTCGTAGCACTTGGGCTCCGGCGCAGGCTGGAAGATGCCGTCAGGATCGTTCGGGAGTCCCTCGTTCGTTCCGAAAATTCCGATGAGGCGGTCGATCCGGTCGTAGTAGGGCGAGATGTCGTCGTAGGTGATGGGCCAGTCGTCGCCGAGACCGTCATAGCGGCGTGATTGGAAATCTCGGGGTCCGAACCGAAGTGAAATCCGCCCCCAGTGGTTCGTGCGCCCTCCAAGCATGCGAACACGGAACCAGTCGAACTCCGTGCCCGGCGCCTTCGTATAGGGCTCACCGTCGAGCGTCCATCCGCCGAGACCGGCATTCAACTCCCCGAATTGTCGCTCGGGGATCGCCGCGCCGCGGCGAGGGACATCGTAGTTCCAAGTGAGCATGCCGGAGTCTTTCTCGGAGTCCCACATGGAGCCCGCTTCGAGAAGAACGACTTCGGCGCCGGCTTCGGTGAGCACTTTTGCCGCCATCCCGCCGCCCGCGCCGGAGCCGACGATGGCGACGTCGAATTTTTTTCGTGAGCGGACCACCTGCATGACGCTGAACCTACCTCCGGGAGTAGTGCGCGTCAAGTTGGCTTAACATGTGCGGCTTTGATACCTTCTCCGCCAAGCTCGAACACGTTGGAGGGTAGTGCCATGAATCGTCGACAGTTCATCAAAACCGGATCGCTGGCAGCTGCGGCCGCGGCCATCGTACCCGAGGCATTCGCGCAGTCAGCCGCGAGCAAGCGCGTGCGCGTGGGTGTGATCGGTACGGGTGCCCGTGCGCAACAGCTCATGAAGTCCTCTCTTGATTTTCCCGGTGTCGACTTCGTCGCCATTTGTGATGCCTACAAAGGAAGGGCCGAGCGCGCGAAGGCGCTCACCGAAGGCGAGGCGCGTATTCACACGGACTATCACGAGATCCTCGATGCGAGCGACGTGGACGCTGTGTTCATCGGCACGCCCGATCACTGGCACCGGCAGATGTCGCTCGACGCGCTTGCGGCCGGCAAAGACGTCTACATCGAAAAACCGATGACCTACAGTGTCGACGAAGGTCTCGAGATCATGGCGGCGGTCGACAGGAGCGACCGTATCTTTCAAGTCGGAAGCCAGGGCATCAGCTCGGCGACTGAGCAGAAAGCCAAGGAGCTCGTCGCCAGCGGGGCCCTTGGGCAAATCACGATGATCCGCGCGTCATACAACCGCAACACGGCGGGGGGCGCGTGGATATATCCGATCCCGCCGGATGCGTCTGCCACGACCGTCAACTGGGATCAGTTCCTCGGGACTGCGCCCCAACAACCGTTCAGTCTCGAGCGCTTCTTCAGATGGCGGTGCTATTGGGACTATTCCGGCGGTATCTCCACCGATCTGTTCGTGCATTTGGTCACCACAATCCACTACATCATGGATGCGAAGATGCCTGCGAGCGTCATGGCTTCGGGCCAGTTGTACCGGTGGAAGAGCTCCCGCGACGTTCCCGATACCGTCAACGCCATCCTGGTGTACCCGGAAGGGTTCACCGTCAATTTGAGCTCGACGTTCAACAATCAAGCGAGCTCGGAGTCCGGCTTCGAGATATTGGGGACGAAAGGCTCGATCGCGTTTCGCGGCGGATCGCTCGTGTTCACTCCCGAGAATGTCCACGAGGACAATCGCTGGGTCGTGGAAAGCTGGGAGGAGGATCTTGCCCGGGCCTACTACGACGACCCCAACAATCAAGCCAAAGAGACCCCGGATACGTGGGCTCCTCAGATGATGCCGAAAGTCAGGAGCTGGGATGAGTGGGGCAATAATGCCACGAGGGTTCACTTGGCTCACTTCGTCGACTCCGTCCGATCTCGCAAACCTCCTGTGGAAGACGCGCTCACCGGTCATCGGGCCGCGTCGTGCGCCCACATTATTAATGAATCGCTGAAGCGTGAGGCGCCCGTCCATTGGGACTTCATGAAAGAGCGGCTCAAGACGTAGCTCGATGGATGAAAGCCGGCGAGTTTTTTGGCGAGATCTCGCTTCTCAGCGGGAAGCCCCGGACCGCCACGGTCACAGCCAGCTCGCCCTGCGACCTGCTCGAGCTGATGCGAGCGGCGACCTGACCGCCGCCGCTGCTAGAACGAAGTGTTGACCTGGGTGAGACGTCCCTCCGGCCCGACGAGAAAGCCGGTTCCCGAGGGTGTGAACGCGACACTCCAGTAACTGTCGGTCGACAGCGACGCCCAAGTGCTGCCGTTGTCGAGAGAGTAGCTCGCACCCCCCGGCCCGACCGCCACGAACGAAGGTGTCGGTGCGCCTGGCACGTAGGCGATCCCGTATACGGCGCCGGGAAATGTCGGTCCGGCAACGAGCCACCAGCTCTCGCCGGCGTCCTCCGATACCGCTACGGTATCTTCGTAGTCGTCCGGCGTCGAGATGTCGCCGCCAGCAACAACGCCAGCGCCGCTGCCGAGGAACGCGACCGACGTCAAGCCCGAGGTTTCGTTTTCGTGAGGCACGGGAGTACGGATCACGTCCCAGCTTTCGCCGCGATCCTTCGTGCGCAGGATGCGGGCGCCGTTCACGCCCATCGCCACGTAAGCCGTCGATTCGCCCTGGACGGAGACGCAGGTGCCGCTCGCGGCGAAGCCGCCCTCTCCCTCGAGTGCGGGTGGAAGCCGTTCACTGTCGATGGGCTCCCAGGTTTCACCGTCGTCCGTTCGGACCATGATGATCTCGCCGTTGACGGAATCGCTGTACGCGAGTCCGTGGTCTTCGTCCCAAAAGTCCATGCAGTCGAAAAAGGCTTCGGGAATCGCGTTGACGAACTGGAGCGCCCAGCTCTTCCCGCCGTCGACGGTCTTGTAGATCCTTGACGCGTCGCCAGAGCCCGCGCTCAGGAGGTAAGCAGTGTCGGCGTCGACAGCATGAACGTCGCGGAACTGGCGCTCCTCTGAGCCCGTCACGACCCCGGCCATCCAGCTCGCTCCACCGTCGATCGATCGGATGAACGTACCCTCGAGCCCACTGGCCCAAATCACGCCGTCGCTCGCGACGCTGATCGCCTGCAAGCGCGCCGACGTTCCCGACGCGAGGGGCGTCAGCGTGAACGAAGCGGCGAGAATGAAGACGATCATGACGCCGGGGTCAGAACGATGTTGCGATACAGGACGCGTCCGTGATCGCCCTGAAGATAGAACGGGCCAGGCTCGGCTTCATTCGAGTCGAGTGCGCCACCGGTAATGCCGGGGATCTCTTGATGGTCGATGAGGGTCTCTCCGTTGAGCTCGACGGTGACCCACCGACCGAGAAGGGTAATGTCGAAACTCTGCCATTCGCCGGCTGGATGCGTCGCGTCCGTCGACGGAGTCAATTGACCGTAAATACTTCCCATCTTTTGGCTGGGGAGTCCTTCGACGGCCGGATCGACGACTTGGACTTCGTGGCGGCCACGCAGGTAGATGCCGCTGTTGCTATGCTCGGGAACGTTGACTTCGATGTGAAGCTTGAAGTCGCCAAAGGTTTCTTCCGTCCTGAGATTGGCGCCCGACTCCTCGTTGAGGAGCACCCCGTTTTCGGCCTTCCATTGGTTCTCTCCACCGGGAAGCGCGACCCAACCGGTCAAGTCGACGCCGTTGAACAGCTCGACGGGCTCATCCCACGTCGGGTTCTCGGGCGCAGGCAGCTCCGGTGCGCGCACCGCGGTCCACTCGAAACTCGCGTCGGCTCGAGTGCCGGTGCCGTTCCAGGTGTCGCTGCCATAGGTCCCGTCGTAGCTCGCCCCTCCAACGCTCATCGAAAGTGTGTTTGTGTTGGCTTCGACGCGCTCGAAGGGGAGTGCGTGACCGCCACGAGGTTGGAGGCGGCCGCCCAAAACCTCACCATCTTGCGTGAGCTCGAACCACAATGGGTAAGTGTCCTCGCCGTGAACGGTGACGTCCCAGCGACCGAGCATCCGAGTGTCGAATTTATCTTCGCTCTCACTCGGCATTTCGCTCGTCTCGTTGCTCTCACAGGATACGAGCCCGACGAGTACCAAAACCAACCAAGACCTATGCATGGAGCTCCTCCGTAAGCGCATCCCAGAAACGTGCGGGGATGTCCGTGGCCATCATGGTGACATTTTCTCTGACTTCTGCAGCGGTGCGGGCTCCGGCAAGAACGCACGCTACGGCACCGTGTTTCGCGGGAAACTGAAGCGCCGCGGCTTTGAGCGGCACACCGTGCTCGGAGCAAAGTGCGTCGAGTCGCGTTTTCTTCGCGATCATCTCGGGCGGGGACGCTTCGTAGTCGTAGTGGTCACCTCCCGCGAGGATGCCGCTGTTGTAAGGACCGCCCAAAAGGATCGAGATCCCGCGGTTCTCGCACTCGGGTAGCAGGTGCTCGCTCGCGCTCTGGTCCAGGAGTGTGTATCGACCGGCGAGCAGAAAGCAGTCCACGTCGACGCGGCGCGCGAACTCGTAAAGCATCTCCGATTGGTTCATCCCTGCGCCGATGGCGGTGACGAGACCCTCTTCGCGCATTCGCACCAACGTGGGGAATGCGTGCTCGATCGCTTGATCGAAGTGGTCGTCGGGATCGTGCAGGAGCGCGATATCGATCCGATCGACCCCGAGCCGCTCGAGACTGGATTCGAACGAGCGCCGGATACCGTCCGCGCTCAAGTCGAATACCGGGTTGTAATCCAATGTGTCGCGGTAGGAATGATCCTCGATCGCTCCGTCGACCGCGGGAACCAGGACGCGACCGACTTTCGTCGACAAGACGTAGTCGTCACGTGGGTACTGCTTCAAAACGCTGCCGAGGCGTGTCTCTCCCGTACCGTGCCCATAAAACGGCGCGGTGTCGTAGTAACGAATGCCGGAATCGTACGCGGCCAGGACCGCGTCTACGGCGGTGCCCTCGTCGACGCTGGTGAAGAGTCCGCCGAGCGGTGCGCCGCCAAAGCCGAGACGCGTCACGTACAGGTCGGTGTCGCCGACCTCCGCGGTGTCGAAAGGGTTCACGGCGCGGACGCCGCCCCGAAAGCCGATTGGATGCGCTCGAGCGAGACGCTCAGGGTCGCCTGGGCGATGGCGTCGAGCTCGGCCTCGGGTCCCTGGAAGTGAAATGTCTGGTGAACGTGCGTCAGGCTTTCACCCGGTGCGAGCTCCGCGGCCGCCGATGAAGTCTCGAGCTCGTAAAAGGGTCCGAGCGGCTCGACCCCAGGCGCGGGCGGGCCGTCGTTGTAGCTATTGACGACGTCGCCGGTGTAGGGCTCGTCCTGAATCTCCCACATGCTGTTGACGTAGTCGATCGTCGCTTCGAGCAGCGAGTAGTGAACCAGCGTGAGAACGCCACTGTCGCCGTCGTAGCTTCCAACGATGGGCTTCGCCCGCGGGCGAGAAACGCCGATCTTGCCGCGAGACTCGCCGTCGCCCCGAAAGAACAAGACGCCGTCCTCCACGCGGAGGCGCTCCGCGGGCACTTTGCCGAAGTAAGCGTCATTGACGACGGCCCCGTGGGTCGCCTCGGCCCCTTCGACGAACGGGATCACGATGGTGGTCTGCGGGGACGGGTTGTACATCCCGAGAATCCAAATCGAAAGCAGTCCCGTGTCCTTGTCCCACGCCGCATCACCCGTATTGGTGATGATGTTCTCGGACTCATACCCGACGACGCTCGATTGCTCGAGAGGCTCGAGCCCGAGCCCTCCGGCCGCGTCATCGATCAAGCGAATCGTGCGCTCGACGTCGAGTTTCAATGTCGTCCCCGAGTAATTCACCAGCTCCATCGACTTGTTGAAGATGGCAAAGCTGGGGCCCTGTTCGCTGACGTCCCAAGCCCCCCAGTCGATTCCCTCCGGCGTCTGCCAGTGCTCGAGATCGAACGGATCGCCCTGCTTGAAAAAGATCGAAAACTGCCCACCCTCTGGCCCGAGCCAAAAGCGGTCCTCGCCCCCGAGCGCGTTGATATGAGGTTGCCGCTCTCCCGACGCAATGGCGTCCCGATTGAGCCAACCGTAGCTCACCCCGTCTGCCCCGCCGGATGTGCTCGTCATGACTCGCCCCTGATACCCGGGAGCCACCGCAACCTGCGCGTCCCCGTCCGCTAGCAAGATAACGTCTGTGTGCTCCCGCAAGAATACGAGATCGCTCGCAAAAGTATTGCCGCTCATAACTGCTGCCGTCGTCGATTCTTCCGTTCCCGTTCCCGTTCCCGACTGCCCACAACCGCCGAGAATAGCCGCCACCGCGAAGCCAATGAGTGTCCGCACCGCCGAGATTCTACCACCGCCCCGACCTACCTTGGTGCACCCGCATAAATGATCACGTAATCGAGCCAAAGGTACGCTCCTTCCGTTGGATTCGTAATGACGAGCCGAGCCTCGTGCTGCCCCGTGTCGAGCTGATACCTCCACACGGGCACGAAGCGACGATCGTTGACCGCCGTGGGCAAGCCGAACGTCTCAACGAGCTTGGAGTCGAAGGAAAGCTCGGCGACGGCCTGAGCAGATGCGGGTGGGTTCGACAACACGCCCAGCGTCAGTGCGAGAACAACCAGCGTGATACGAATCGTTCCTAATGTGGGGCCTAACATGACACTCCGTTTACAGGTCCTTCGACGAAAAAGCAAGGTGCTACTATGTGCCGCGTTACCCGTGTCCCGAGGAGGTTGGTATGAGAACGACACTCTTTTCGATCGTCGCGTTGCTGGGTGCGCTCAGCGCGGCCCCACAAACGGAGCTCGACCTCGCGCGTCTGCGCGATTATACGAACCATCGCGCGTCGAGCTATGACCGAACCGGCGCCAACGATGACGGCAATTGGAACAACCCGATCAAAGCGGGGGAATTGCGCACGATTGCCGAGCTCGAAGGACCGGCCGTCATCTCTCATATTTGGATCACCATCGCGACGCCGGAGAAATGGCATCTGAAAAAAATCGCTTTTCGTATCTACTGGGACGGCGAGACGACCCCGAGCGTCGAGACGCCGGTCGGAGATTTCTTCGGCCTCGGGCTCGGTGAGTACTTCTTGTACGAGTCAGATTTCCTGTCCGTGGGTTCGCAAAAAGCGCTCAACGCATTCTTCCCGATGCCGTTTCGCCAGTCCGCCAAGATCACCGTGGAGAATCAAGGCGACGAGGACATCGGAGCGTTTTACTACAACATCGACTACGAAAAACACGAGAGCCTGGAAGCGGATATCGCGTACTTCCATGCGCAGTACCGACAAGGTGCCCCGACGCCGGGCTTCACGAACGAGTGGGCTCGCAACGGTGAGGACAAGATCAACAAACACCCTAATCCTGATGGCGCCACCAACTATGTGATCCTCGATGCCGAAGGCCGGGGCCACTACGTCGGCGTCACCCACAGCATCCAACAAAATCAGGGCGACTGGTGGGGCGAAGGCGACGAGATGATCCTCATCGACGGTGCGACGTCACCGAACATCATCGGCACCGGATCGGAAGACTACTACCTGGGTGCGTGGTGCTACGGCGGTTGCGGCATCAACCCGTTCGGCGGAACCCGTCCGACGTTCGCGTATGGTGAGTACGGAAACCCCATGAACGGTGGTGACGACCGTGGCGCGAAGTGGATGGTGTATCGCTTCCATCCCGAATCGCCGATCGTCTTCCAGGAAGACATCAAAGTCACCATCGAGCACGGTCACGCCAACCACCGGTCGGACAACTTTTACACCGTGGGCTACTGGTATCAGACGGAACCGCACAAGGCGTTTCCGACGTTGCCTGCAGCGGGCGATCGCATTCCGCGCCAATTCGACGTGGGAGGCCCGACCACGGGGCGGCCATAGCGGGAGCGATCCATGACGCCGGCGAAGTGTTTGATGACGGCACTGTTTGCTCTCGTTCTCAGCGCATCGCTCGAGGCTCAAGTGAATACGGGCAGCCGAGCGCAATGGTTCGTCGACGATCGATTCGGCATGTTCATCCATTGGGGCGCTTACAGCGGTGCTGAGGGCGTCTGGAAGGGAGAAAAACTTCGCTACGACAACGACTACGCCGAATGGATTCAATTCAGAAACCGAATCAGCAACGAAGAATATGCCACTCTTCTCGAGCGATTCGATTGGGCGGCGATTGACCATGAATGACAACGAGCTGGGGAATGAGAAATTGGACTTTCCTTGGCAAACGCCGGCGACCGTGGCGCACTCGTGGGGGTTTCATTCAATGGAAAACCAATGGAAATCCACGACGTCGCTGCTGCGCTCTCTCATCAACAACGTGAGTCTCAATGGAAACTTGATGTTGAATATCGGTCCGAGGGCCAACGGTGACATACCGCATGAGATCGCGAGCCGACTCGAGGACATCGGGCAGTGGCTCGCCGTCAACGGAGAGTCGATATACGGAAGCGGTGCATTCGACCTCGACTCCGACCAACACGATTGGGGAACTATCACGATACGAGCCAACCGGCAAAACGGTCGGTGAACCGCGCTCCGATTGGGTGATCGACAGTTTCAACTCGTTCCGCCTGGGGAAGCTCGAGTTTGCCGAGCCCGGTTACTATGAAATCACGGTCGAGATCACGGCCGAGCACGACGAGGCGATCCAGTTCAACTGGGTGTGGCTGGAGAGCGAAGCTCACAACCCGTTGGAACGCTAGACGATTCGAACCGCGAAGCGCTAGCGTTCTTTCACGCCCTGAATTGCGCCGCGGATCAGGTTGTAGGCCGCCTGACGCGACTCTCCACCTTGGTCCCGCTCACCCCACGGCGTTGACGCAATACCGAGCGCGGACGCTTTCTCGTAGCGGAACATCACCCGGAGCGCACCCGCGAGCTCGGTGCTGGTCGGTCCGTTGGGTACCGTCAACGGATGCCCTGCCACCTCATCCGGATCCAAGACATCCATATCGATGTGGACGTAGATCTTGTCGACCATTTGCGACAGTCGGTCCATCTGCTCTCGGATGTTCTCCGACTGATTGCGAATGTCGTCAACGGTGATGTGCTCGATTTGAGTCCGATCGATGAGCTCTTGCTCCAGCGGGTCGGTGTCGCGCACTGCGCCCATAACGATGTACTGGGTTGGAAGCGCGACGTCGAGCCCGGAGGTGAGTCGGAGGTTCCGCAGACACATGCCCGCTGCCACGGCCACGGGCATCCCGCCGAGCATTCCCGAGAGCGTCGTCTCGGGCGTGTTGATATCGCCGTGTGCGTCGATGAAGACGAGCCCGACCTTCAAAGGGCGCCGGGTAGGCCCAGAGCGCTGGAGTCCTCCGAGCACTCCGGATACCGAGCTGCAATTCGACAAGAGTCCGACGCTCAGATAACCCTCGCGCTCGTTCTCGGCGACGTAGTCACCGAGATGGGCGTTTGCTAGGCCGAGGCGGTTCCACTCGCCGTACTCGCTTTCTTCCTCGGCGGAGAGCGCGACCGTGGGTATGTCTTTCACCGTCGCCCCGAGCTCTTCGATGAGTTGAACGACGCCGCCGTCTTCGAGGTAGTCAGGACCTCCGGAGAGCTCGGGCACGTTGCGCGCTCCCGAGTAGGGCATCTTGATCGGTGCGACCCGTACGGACCCGTCGGCTTCGGTGTAGCCTTGCGCGAGCGTGATGGACGGGACGATCAACAAAACCGCAATGAGCCATCGGGTCATATCGAGTCTCCTTGTTCGAGTACGTAGTCCAGAATGCGTTCGGCGTCGTCCCACCCGTTCTCATCCTGAACGTCGCGACACCGCTCCAGTATATCGCCGAAGCGCTCGCCCGGTTTCATCCCGCGGGCTATGAGATGGCGTCCCAGCACGACGTCTTTGGGAGCTTCGTCCCGGATTTCGAGCTCGTCCATTTGTTGGCGGAAGTGATCGCCCGCGGGGAAGCGGCGGGCGAGGGCATCCTCGGTGGTCCGTCCGAGATGGTCGGCGGTGGCGACGCGCAACAACAGCTCCATGCTCGTGTCTGCCGCTTCGAGCTCCCGGGCGAGCCGTCGATAGGCTTTGGGTTTGGCGCCTCCCCGGTAGTAGAGCCCCGGCGCAAGGTGATGGCGAACGAGAGCGCCGACTCGTCGGATCAGGCTCGTGGGCGCTTTCAGCCGTCCTAGAAGTTTTTCGCTTACGGCAACACCTTCGGTGTCGTGGTTGTGCGAGCGGATTCGGCCATTGAATTGCTCCGTGGTCAGCGGTTTTCCGAGATCGTGGCAAAGCGCTCCGTACATGAGCGCTCGGTCGTCCTCGTCGCCGCGCCGCAGGCCCGCAGCCTCATCGATGACCATCATGGTATGGACGAAGACATCGCCTTCGGGATGCCAATCGGGCTCCTGGGGGACGTCGATCATCGATGCGATCTCGGGAAAAAAACGGAGAAGGTGGGTCTCACGAAGAAACTCGAATCCGATCGATGGGCGATTGGATCGCAGCAGCAACTTGTCGAGCTCCGCGAGGATACGCTCGACCGAGAGCTCGGAAAAGTCGAGCTCGCGGCAAAGCCGCTTCAACTCCTCATCGGGTGTCATCGCAAACCGAGCCGCGAACTGGGCCACACGGAGTCCGCGGAGCGGGTCCTCGGAAAAATGAGACGGGTCGGTCGCACGAAGGACCTTGGCGCTCAGGTCTTTTTGTCCATCGAACGGGTCGAGCAGCTCCGCGTTGAGAATGTCGTAGCCAATGCTGTTGATGGTGACATCGCGGCGTCGCGCGGCCTCGTCGAACGACATCTCGGGATCGTAGGTGACGTCGAAGCCCGCGTGACCCGCGGCTACTTTGCTGTCGGTGCGCGGGAGGGAGAAGTCCACGTCGAGCCCTTTGATTCGCAGGACTCCAAAGGCACGACCCGCGTGGGTGATATCTCCGAAGCTGCCGAGAACGTCTTCGAGCGCCTCGAGGGTCAAACCGAAGACTTCGATATCAATGTCCTTTGCGGGAATCGACAGGAGAACGTCGCGGACATGGCCGCCGACGAGAAGCGCGCGTCCGCCGACGTCATGGACGGCTGCAGCGATTCGCCGCAACGGCTCCTCGAGCGGGATTTTCAACGTTTCACGACTCGTGCCGCTCGACCGTATCTCCGACCGAGATCGTTCCGTTGTCGAGGACCTCGCCGAAGGCACCGCCGCGCCACGAGGTTCCCATGGCGCCTCGGAGTCCCGGCTGCGCCTCTTCCATGCGCTCACACGGTCGGGTTTCGCCGCCTATCCGGATACGGACGTCACCGATCGCGAGGATTTGTCCTCGGCTCTCGCCCAAATCGATGCCGCTAACCATGAGGTTCGCGCGCCGAGACGACGGATCCTTGTCGCCGCCGACTTCCTCCATGAGCTGCTCCCACATTTCTTTGGAGAGGATGGTGACTTGGCGCTTGCCGCCCTGGTTGGCGTTGCCTTCGATGCCGCGGCCTTCGACCAGGGTCGCTTTGTCGGTAGGGTCCATGGGGCCCCGTTTGAAACGTTTGATCCAGATGGCTTCGAGTCGTCCCTTCTCGGTCATGGTCGGTATTTTAGTACGGTTTCGGGCACGGGCACGGGCACGGGAAACAAGGGGCAACCTCACTACAACTGGGGTATTGTCAGTTTATGACGAAACCACGACGGGAGTTTTTTAAGACGGTGGGGGCCCTTGCCTTGCTCGAACCGGCGCTTTTGGCACGCGAGAGCGTGTCGGCACGGGAGCTGGCGCGCGACGAGGAGTTTTGGTTTGCAGTGCGACGCGCTTACGACATCACGCCGGAGTTTATTCATCTCGAGAGTGGCTGGTTCAGTCCGGTCGCGCGGGAAGTGCGAGAGGCGCAATTTCAGTACATGAGCCGATTGAACGAGATCACTTCGTTCTACTACCGGCGGATGTACGACGACGAGAAGGTGAGGATCAAGCGCAGGATGGCAGAGCTCGCCGGGTTGTCGCCGGAAGAGTTCGTCATCTGCCGTAACACGACCGAAGCACTCAACACGGTCATCCTCGGTCTCGAGCTCGAGCGGGGTGACGAGATCGTGTGGTGTGAGCGCGAGTACCCGAGCATGAAAGACGCGCTCGAGCAGCGCGCCGAGCGCGACGGAACGGTCAACAAAGTGATCCGGGTACCGATGGTGCCCGAGACCGATTCCGAGGTCGTCGAGCTCTACGAGAAAGCGATTGGGCCGAAAACCAAAGCGATCCTCGTCTCGCACATGATTTATCTGACCGGTCAGATCCTTCCGGTCAGAAAGATTTGCGATATGGCCCACGCCCGAGGTGTCGAGGTCATCGTTGATGCGGCGCACTCATTCGCGCACGTCGACTACAAGATTCCGGATCTGAACTGTGACTACCTCGGCACGAGCCTGCACAAGTGGCTGGGAGCGCCCCTCGGAACCGGGCTGATGTACATGCGCCAAGACAAGATTGCCAAGGTTTGGCCGCTGTTCGCCGACCGTGGTTTCGCGAAAGACGACATCCGGAAGTTCGAGCATCTGGGAACGCGGCCGGCGACGATCGAACAGACGCTGGTGAAGTCGATCCAGTTTCACGAAAGTATTGGCGCCGAGCGCAAACAAGAGCGGCTTCGCTATCTCAAAAACTACTGGGTCGAGCGTGTGGCGAGTTTTGCGCGTGTCGTCATCAACACGCCGATGAAGGACCATCAGTCCTGCGGGATCGCGAATGTCGCGATCGAGGGAGTCGAGCCGAAGGCGGTTGCGGACTACTTCTTCGACGAGCACCGCATTTTCACCGTTGCTGTCGACATGGGTGTGCGGGTCTCACCCAACTTGTTCACCGAGATCCGCGATCTGGATGCTCTCGTTAGGGCAATCGAGCAGCTTTCGACCCCTGCAACCTCGGCCGGATGACTCAGATAGTACTCGAACCCGAGCCCATGGGACGCGAAACGACCGTGAAACGCGCTGCCCATCCTCATGCTCACGGCCAAGGGTTCTGAGGACGACATCGTTGCCGGCTTCAGCGGCTTCAGCGTGGATGTCCGTCTGCCGAACCCCGGCCGAGCGCGGGAAAGCTAGATCCAGCGACGCACCGACCTCTTGTAGCTCAAATACTCGTCACCGAACGCGCGTTCGAGATACGCCTCTTCGCGGGCGATGACTTGCGTCGTCATGAGGATCCAGGCAGGGATCAGCATGAGCACGATCCACAGGTTGTTCGTCCACAAACCGATACCGAGCTGCAGCGTGCTGAGCGCGACGTACAGCGGGTTTCGCGTGAAGCGATAAGGACCGGTTTTGACGATCGAGGATGCGGCAGCGTCGGGTCGGACCGTGGTCTCGTGTCGGCCCAGCTCGCGGAACCCTAGTAGTGCGATACCCGCCGCCACAATGCTCAGCATCGCGCCGAGCGGCGTCGACAGCGCGGAGGCCACGACCGCTATCGGAAAATAACGATGGATCCCGAGTCCTATCAGGATGGAAATTAGAAAGATGGCCGGCGGTGGGAACTTCACTCCTGGATTGTCCTCGCTCATACCCTTCTTTTAACTCAGACGGATGAGGTGCGACAAGCGGATAGGTCCACTAGTCGCGGCGAAGTGCTGTGACCGGCGCGATCCGTGAAGCACGGTGAGCGGGGACGAAGCTCGCCATCAGGGCCACGGCGCCCAGAAAGAGTGCCACGAACGCAAACGTCGCCGGGTCGTTCGTGTCCACACCAAAGAGCAGTCCGGAGAGGACGCGCGACGCCAAGAGTGCAGCGACGAGTCCGAGCGCGAGGCCCATCCCGACGAGCCGGACTCCCTGGTTCACGACGAGCGCAACCACGTCTCGTCCCTGGGCTCCGAGCGCCATGCGAATCCCGATCTCGCTGGTTCGACGGGTGACTTCGTAGGCGAGAAGACCGTAGATCCCCAGGACTGCGAGTGCCAATGCCGCGGCACCGAACGCGCTCAGCAAAAGCATGATGAATCGCGGTTGGGCGAATGCTTCACTGAGCAGCCGGGGCATGGTGGTCATGGTGCCGATGGGAAGCTCTGCGTCGAGTGCCCAGACCTCTTCCCGTAGACGCGGCGCGAGACTCGCCGGGTCCCCGGTGGTACGGATCACGAGCGTCATGTCGGGAAGGGGGAACTGTCGGGCGGGTACATAAAACGCCGCTTCGTCGCCGGCTGCAGGCCCGAGGAACTTGATGTTGTCCACCACCCCGACGACCTCAAAGGCGTTGGGTGTGGGCTCACCCCAGGTATTTCTCGGGGTGCTAGTGAAAACGCTCTGCCCGAGCGGGTCGTCGTCGGGGAGGTAACGCCTTGCGAAGGCTTCGTTCACGATGACCGCGCCGGGGTGGTCGATATCGTCGAGTGCCGTAAACGCTCGACCCTCGAGCACGTCGATGCCCATCGTATGAAAGTAATCCTCGCCTACGATCCTGAACGTGGCGCCCAACGTCTCTTCTGTTTCTCCACGTCCCGGAATTCGAAACGAGTCACCCCAGTTCGTCTCGAGCGGGTGGTCATAGGTGATGGACGCAGCCTCGACGGGACCGAGATTCTCGATGCGGGCGATGAGCTCGTCGAAGAAACGCTCGATGCGTCGTGGCTCGTCATAGCCTGACCTTGGAAGCGTGAGCTCGGCGACGAGCACGTTGGTCGCTCGAAACCCGAGCTCGACTCGGCCGAGACGCCAGAAAGATTGGATCAGTAGACCGGCGCCGACGACGAGGATCACCGCGAGGGTCATCTCGATAATGACGAGTCCACGACCGAGACGTTGCCGCGGGGTAGTACGCGTCCCGTCAGCCAAGTCGAGCTTGGAGAGTTGGAGCGCGGGCGCCAACCCGAACAGAAGTCCGGTCACGAGGGTGGCTGCAAAGGCGAACACGAGCACTGGTGGGGTCACGCTTGACTGAGCGAGACGGGGCACTTGTTCAGGACTGAGGCTAATCAGCGCTTTGATGCCGACGAACGCGAACCCCAGGCCCAAGAGGCCGCCGGTCGAGGCGAGGAGCAAGCTTTCCGACAAGAACTGCCGCACGAGCGCAAACCGAGTTGCCCCAATTGCAGCGCGAACGGAGACTTCTTGCTGGCGGGACGCGGAGCGAGCTAGGACCAGGCCCGCCATGTTGGCGCACGCGATCAAGAGCACGACGCCGACGGCGACCAAGAGCACGAGCAGAGCCGGCCTCGCGCTGCCCACGAGCTCGTCCATGTAGGGGGTCATGAACACACGCTCCCCCGCGTTGGTGCGGGGGTAGGCCTGGTCGAGTCGTCGTGCGATCGTGTCCATTTCGGCGCGGGCGTTTTCGAGCGTCGCGCCATCTTTCAAGCGCCCAAGCACGCCGAAGAGATGGGAGTTGCGGTTCGATTTCCGTTGT
>CAMYKY010000075.1 GCA_947259165.1 uncultured Acidobacteriota bacterium
TGGACGATGGCGCGGAGATCGAGTTTGCCGTCGCTCGTTGGCGGACACCAGTAGTACCCGCCCGATACCGGGCGCGAGAACTGGAATAGAGCGTCCACGATCCCGTCGTCGTGGCCTGCCATACGTTTGAGCTGTGCTTCGTAGGCGTCGAGGGTGTGGCCGAAGGCGACGAACACCAGCCCTTCGCCGTCGGGGTCGGACCACGGCATCGACTGACGGACTACGAACGCATCCGGCTCGAAACTCTCCTGTGCCGTTCTTTTGACATGCGCCGACTCAGGAGCGTCTTCGAGCTCCTCGTTGTCGGTTCGTCGTCGACCGATGATGTTGTCGCGCTCCTGCTCGGTCATCGCCTCGAAACCCACCAGGTCGTGTTGCCATTTTTGAATCGCGACGAAGCTCGAACCGTCGAGGCCGGCGCCACGTCCCGACACGATGGCGGCTGCAATCCTTTCGTCGCCGGTGGGGTTTTCCGTTCCGTCTTCATAGCCGGATAGATCTCTACCGAGGCCTGATGACGTGGGATTGTGTTTAAAGCAGTCGATGACATGCGAAAGCGCGAGCGGATCGAGGTTTGCCTCGAGATCGAGCGAGCGGTGGATGAGCTCGCCGCGATCGCTTTCGCCGCGGAGCCAACAAAATGCCGCCGTCTGGGTCGAAGGGATTTCGATGCCGGCGCCCGTTAGACTCGGAAAAACTCGGAGAGCCTCGATGTCGCCTCCGGCCGCGAGGACAAGAGAGTTGCCGAGCCCAATAACGAGGTCTTCGTCCGCATCGAGCTCCGACAGTGCGGCCACCGCCGCTTCCGGATCGTCGCCGGCGAGGAGCTGGAAGAAGAGAAACCTGCCGAGACTCGGGCCAGGAGCGAGGATGCCGGCCTGATGCGATGGATGTGAAGCCATCGCTACTCCCCGTAGTAGCGATTTGCGGCCTGAGCCAAGTCGAAGTCGAGATGTGACATACCGCCGACGTCATGTGTGGTCAGCCGCACTTTCACTTTGTTGTAGACGTTCGACCACTCAGGATGATGGTTGAGTCGCTCTGCCACGAAGGCGAGTTTCGTCATGAATGCGAACGCTTCGATGAAATTTTCGAATTTGAACTCACGCTGCAATCTTTCTTCGACGATCTCCCAGTTGGTAAGAGCTTTGAGCTCCTCCTGGAGTTCATCACCCGAAAGCTTCGTTCGTTGTTGTTGGTGCACGATGTCCTCCAATCAGAACGCGAGGATCCGTCCCGCGGTCAAATCACCCGACACGGTATTCCAAGCGTTGATGCCGACGAAACAGCCGCGGGCTAGAGCAGGAGCGAATCCGCCCCAGCCGCGAACGGGAAACAAAAGGCGCCCTGCAAGCGAACCCCTGCGTGTTTCACATGAAAAGCTTACCTCACCTTGTAGGACGAGGAAGTTGTCGCCAAACTGAAAGCCGCAAAACGGCGTGATTTCGCCTCTCTGTGCCCAAAGAGGAGCGGCTGTCAACTTCATCAATAGTGCTAAAATGATTTCCGCTTTCAACGATTCGCGTCTCCTTGTTGGCGACGGCGTAAGGATATCACCTTGGACGGACTCACACGGCGCACTGATCTCGTCATTTTCGCTTACCTCGTTGTGGTCGGCGCCCTCGTCGTTGTTTTCCGCGAATCGCTTCCGGGCTGGAAGAGCCTGGCACTCGTTCATGTCGTCGCAGCGGGGGTGACTCATACGCTCGCCTCTCTCCCCACAAAGTTGCCGCGCGTTGCCCAATTCTTCCGCGATTGGTACCCGGCGATGGCCTTTCCGGTTTTCTACAAGGAAGTCGAGCTTCTTGCCCACGCGTTCGGAAATTGGAGCCTCACTGCCTCGTTGCAACGGCTGGAGGTGGACTTGTTTCAGGGTCATCCGAGCGCCTACCTGAGTGAGCATATGGGCTCCGTGCTCTTTTCCGAGACTCTTCACTTCTGCTATTTCTCTTACCTTTGGCTCTTTCCAGTGATCGGAGGCTTGTGGTACTTCACGGGGAAGCGGCCGGCTTTTCGGGAGCTCATGTTCCTCGTATCGGTAACGTTCGCGACGAGCTACGTGTTCTACATCTTGTTTCCCGTGGACAGCCCTTTCTATCTGTCCGAGCCGCTAAGAGAACCTCTTTCCGGAAACTTCTTCTACGAGCTGGTGCATTTCTTTGCCTCGCGCGGGGGAGCGAGGGGAGGCGCGTTTCCGAGCTCTCATGTCTCGATTTCGACCGTGATCGTCCTGGTAACGATGAAGTGGCAACCAAGGTCGCTGTTTTGGCTGCTCCCGATTTACGTCGGGTTGGTGTTTGCAACCGTGTATGGACGTTTCCATTATGCTGTGGACGTGCTGGCTGGTTGGACGCTGGCGTTTACTGTGGTGGGGTTGTATCGCTTGCGCTTATTTCCAACGGAGGCAAAAAGGGTGGCTGAGAATTGCTAGCGTTGCCGAAGAGCTCTTTCCGTCCCCGTTCCCGACTAATGAATGTTACGAAGCTTGGGCCGCTACGTCGAGAAGAGCCCGAATCGAATGCTTGTCCGCGTCTCGTCGTTTCGGGAACGGGAACGGGACGGGGACGTTACATCGTGATCGACGCAGGAGAACCCAATGTGCAGAAACATCAAAACTCTTTTCAATTTCGCTCCGCCAGCCACCGAAGAAGAGATCCGGGCTGCTTCGATTCAATTCGTTCGAAAGCTCAGCGGGTTCACTAAGCCGTCTCAAGCGAACGTCGAGCCGTTCGAGCGCGCCATCGAGGATGTGACCCGAGTCGCCGCGGCCCTTATCAGCGCGCTCGTAACGAATGCACCCCCGCGGGATCGCGATGTGGAAGCGGCCAGGGCCCGTGCTCGCGCCGCGAAGCGGTTTGGTTAGAGGCGCTACCAGCACCCTGATCCTTTCTTTTTTGTGTGCCCTCGGACTGGAACACGGCTGGTTTTTACCCACACCGATTCGTCGAAACGCCTCGACTAGACTAGCAAAGTAACTGAATAGTAACCTAAGGGACAGCGGGATCGCTTTCCCTCATGGTTAGACGACATCTAATAATAGCGACGGCCCTCGGCAGCTTCTTGGCGCTGGTCTGGGTGCGCCCGACGCTCGCTCAGAATGCCCCTGCCCGACCCAACCCGGGACGGGTCCATGACGACCGGCGCGGAGCCACGCGCTCGCCGGAGCGGCTGCACGAAAAATCTAGCGCCTTGGAGCCGAACCGCGGATGTTAGCCGTCAAACGCCATAAGGCCTAATGCCCATGCGGTTGCGTCTGTTCGCCGGTCTGTCGATGATTCTCGGTTTGGGAATCTCCCTGGTAGCGATCGAGGCGGCCCTACGCATCGCGACCCCGGGCTGGCTGCAGGAGCGAATGAGGGAGTTGAGTGCCGGGGTGTCTTACGAGATCGGCAGCGACCAGGCATGGCCGCTCATTCGTGAGCATGGGACGATTCGCCAGTTTGTCCCGAACTCCATGTTCATGGTCCGCAACTACGAGTACGAACACATTGCTACGTTTGACGAGATCGGTGGACGCGTAACTCCTTATCCGCCAGTGAACGACGGAATCATTCCGTGGATGGGAGATTCCTTCACGTTTGGGATTGGGGCTCGAGACGCCGACACGTTTGTGTCCCGCCTTGGTGAGCGGTCGTCGTACCGGTTCGTGAATCTAGGCGTCCCTGGTTCTTCTCTCTACAATCAGCTCGACATCGTGGAACTGCGGCACGCGGAGCTCGGAAGTCCCGGAGTCTACGTCTTTTGCATGTTTATGGGGAACGACCTTGCCGATCTAAGAAACCAGTATGAGCGACGCGCGCCCAGCAACGCGGACGATGCTCCGGCGAGCGATCCAGACATGCTTTGGCGGATCAATGACTACGTGTTCCACCACCCCATCCTCAAGCGGGTCTATACCATTCAGTTCGTGCGCCAGAAGATCCTCACTATCGTGAATCGGCGGACGAGTGCTCGCATGAACCCGATCTTTCTGGCTATGAGAACCGATACCGATTATCTCGAACAGTCCGTAGAGTATCTTCGTGAAGAGTTGCAACGCCTTCAACGCATGTCGCGTCGCAAGCGTTTCGGCTATGTGTTCGTGCTCATTCCCGATGTTCATCAAGTGAGCGCGGGCCGGCGCAAGCTAAAAATGGAGTATTACAAGCTGGATACAGACAAGGTGGATCCCGTCCAAGTGTCGCGAGAGATCTCCGAAACTCTCGGTGACCTCGAGATAGCGTATATCGATATCAGCTCATGCCTAGCGGACACCGGATCGCCCGAAGAGCTGTACTTCCTGCAAGACACCCACTTGACCGAGGCAGGGCACGACCGGGCGGCAACATGCTTGCGAGTTGGTGGGTTGCTACAGCTCGTTGCGCGGGAGGCGCGCGCCAACAGCGTAGAGCGTGATACGGCCCTACGTTGATAGCAGCGCCCGCTCTCCCGCTGCTACACGCGTTCGATAATCGTCGCAATCCCCATCCCGCCGCCGATACAAAGTGCGATCAAGGCGGTGGTGAGGTCGCGCCGCTCGAGCTCGTCGAGGGCGGTGCCCAACAGCATCGCGCCGGTGGCTCCCAGTGGGTGGCCGAGCGCGATGGCGCCACCGTTGACGTTGACCTTGTCGTCGCTGATTCCGAGCTTCTTCATCGTCTGGAGTGGGATGGCGGCAAAGGCCTCGTTAATCTCCCAAAGATCGATGTCCGACGCGCTCATCCCAGCTTTGGCGAGGGCGCGCTTGGATGCAGGCGCTGGCGCGGTCAACATGATGACCGGCTCGGCGCCGTAAGTTGCGGTGGCGCGGATGCGAGCTCGCGGCTTCAGTCCATGAGCTTTGACGTAGTCCTCCGAGGCGACGAGAACGGCTGCGGCGCCATCGACGATGCCGCTCGCGTTGCCGGCAGTATGCACATGGTGGATCGAGGCGACGTCGGGATAGCGGCGTAGCGCTACCTGGTCCCACGTCTCACCATCATCCGTACCAGGAGCCGGCGCGGCGCCGAATTTCGCGAAGACGGCGTCGAGCTCGCCCAAGCCTTCGAGAGTCGTTCCCGCGCGAGGGTGCTCGTCCCTTTCGAGAACAACCTTGCCGGTTTTCGGGTCCTTCACCGGCACGAGGCTCTTCGAGAAGTAGCACGCCTCCTGAGCCGCTTGCGCTCGCTGCTGAGATTGCAGCGCGAACCGGTCGACGTCGTCGCGCGAGAATCCTTCGATCGTCGCGATGAGGTCGGCGCTGATCCCTTGGGGTACTTGGAAGACTTTGTCGCGGAGGAGCTCGTTATTGCCATCCGCCCCGGCTCCGTCGGAACCCATGGGCGCCCGGGACATGCTTTCGACGCCACCCCCGATCGCGAGCTCCTGCTGGCCTGAGCCGACCCCCATTGCTGCGAAGTTCACGGCTTGGAGCCCGGAACCACAGAAGCGGTTCAAGGTGACGCCGGTGACCGCTTCCGGCCAGTCCGCGAGAAGGATTGCGTTGCGAGCGATGTTGGCTCCCTGCTCACCCGCCTGGCTGACGCAGCCCATCACGACATCTTCGACGTCTTTCTTGTCGATGCCGGTGCGCTCGGCGATCGCGTTCAACGTCTGCGAGACGAGCTCCTGCGGGTGAATTCCGCTCAGGGCCCCTTTGTCTTTCTTGCCACGCCCGCGAGGCGTGCGCACCGCGTCCAAAATCAATGGGATGCTCATCGTGTCCTCCAGAACTACCTGCTCGCAGTGTAGCAACTATTCCCGCGCAACGAAGATGAAGACTAGCTCCGGGTCGCTGACCTTTCGTGCCCGTGCCGGAGCGAGGCGGAAGTCCTTAGCGAAGACTGCGTCAGAGTCGAGCGTACAGCATATAATCGCGGCCGTCCTGGATAGACGGAGGTAGATCTCGCCATTCGTCTCGTTTTGGAGGAAACCTATGATCCCCACAAGGGCTCTGATTGCTGCGGCTATGATCGTTACCGCGAGCTCCGCAGCCGGACAAGCGCGCGTCGACATCTCCGTGCACGAAGGAACGTCCATGTCGGTGGCGGTTTCGCCCGACGGCCGCACTTTGGCCATCGACCTGCAGGGAAGCATCTGGACGTTGCCGTCGGCCGGCGGTACTGCGACGCGCCTAACGGACCTGTTCGAGGACGCCCGCCAGCCGAGCTGATGTCGTACGTGGAGGCCGGCATGACGCCCTACGAAGCGCTCAGGACAGCGACCGTGAACCCAGCACGCGCGCTCGGCCAGGATACCGGCACCATCGAGCCGGGCAAGCTCGCCGACATTATTATGGTCGACGGCGATCCTCTCGAAAACATCGCCGATCTTCACAAAGTGCGGCGGGTGATCGCCAACGGCCACGTCTACGAGATGAGCGAGCTGCTCGACGGCGACAAACCGTAGCAGGGCGAGGCTCAGGCGCACTGAGCGGGCATTCCATGAGGCTCGAAGAAGTGTTCGACAACTCCAAGGCTCGATGAGTTGAAGCGCGGCTCACCCCGCGATGGCGCCTGCGATGCGGGTGAGCGCGTCCTCCAGAACGCTCCGCGGGCACGCGAAGCTCATCCGGGCGAAGCCGGCGCCCTCTCTCCCGAACCAGTGCCCGGAGTTCAAAGCGACGCGTGCTCTCTGCGACAAAAGCTCACCGAGCGCTTCCACGTCGAGTCCGAGCCCGCGGAAATCGAGCCATGCCAAATACGTCCCCTCGGGCTGGACGAGCTCGACCCCCGGAGTTTCCCTGGCAAGGAAGTCGTCGATAAACGCGATGTTCCCCGAGAGATAGAGGAGCAGCTCGTCGAGCCAGGCACCTCCTTCGCGGTAGGCGGTCTCCGCCGCGAGCGTCGTGAATACGTTCGTCCGGTTCCAAAAGAATCGCGACGCGAGCTCACGGAAACGTTTGCGCTGGTCTTCTTCCGGAAGCACCACGACCGCGTCCATCATCCCGGCGAGATTGAAGGTCTTGGCCGGCGAAAGGCAAGAGGCTGCGCTCGCTCCAGCAGTTTGTGCCACCTGAACGAAAGGCGTGTACCGGTTGTCGCCGTAGATGATGTCGGCGTAGATCTCGTCAGAGACGACGAAAACGTCGTGGTGCGCGCAAATCTCGGCCACTCGTCGGAGCTCATCCCGCGTCCACACCCGTCCCACGGGATTGTGGGGGTTGCAGAGGATCAGCATCTTCGTTTGTGGCTGGGAAGCTTTCGCCTCGAGATCCTCGAAGTCCATTTGGTATCTTCCACCGGCGAAGCGGAGAGCATTCTTTACGAGCTCTCGCTCGTTGCGGCCGATGGCCTGGCGAAACTCGAAAAAAACGGGAGGCTGCACGAGGATGGCGTCTCCGGGCTCGGTGTAGAGGTTCATCAACGCACAGATGGCGTTCATTACGCTCGGGCAGAACCGGAGGTAGCTCCTCTCGATGGGCCATCCGTGCCGCTCGCCAAACCAAGCCGTTATCACATCGAACAGAGACTCGGGCCGGTACTCGTAGCCGTACATGCCGAGCCGGGCGCGCTCCACGAGGCGATCCACCACTGGCGGAGGGGCCCGGAAGTCCATCTCCGCGATCCACAGCGGCAGGACATCTGTAGTTTTGAAATGTTCTTTCAGGGCCGCGGGATTCCACCGCGAGGCTGGGAGGGCGCTCCGGTCGACCGTCTCGTCGAAGCTCATTGCGGGGACGTTACCACACGGAGAAGCCATGGGCGGCTCGGCGTCTACGAGATGAGCGATCGGCTCGACGGTGACGCCAATCCGTAAGGAAGCCGGGCGTTCGTCATACCGGGTCTGGCGAGACCCGGCGGCGCACCGCCTCGTCGCAAGGATCCGTGCCAGCCTAGGCTTCGGAGTTGGCTTCCATCGAACCGTCCTCTTTGGCCGACTCTTCACTCATTCTATCGGTGTCACCACAGCAAAACTGGCGGCCCGCCTCTTCCTTCCATTTCTTCCGCTCTTCTGGACTCATACTCCCCATCTTCGATTCCCAGCGCCCGCGCCAGTGGCTACCCCGGCGCCAGCCGAAGCCGCTTCTACCCCTGCCACCCACCAGGATGCGCACCAGAACCAAAAGCCCCAACGCCTGTATCCATGTAATCGGCGCGACGTCAAAGATTGTAGGGATCAACGCATTCCAGAGCAGCATCACCACGATGCTAGCAAGCAGGACCATCCCCACGAAGAGGGTCATCATTTTCGCGGCTTTGAACAACCAGTATCGTTTCATGTTCTCTCCTTCAGATTTCGTCGTATAAGGATCTCAATCGCTCGCGGAGTGAGCGCATTGCATAGTGTTTTCTCATACGCAACGCGTTTTCGCTGTCACCCGTGCGCTCCGCCATGTCCGTGAAGCTCATTCCCTCGAATTCGTGCCAGATGAACACGGCTCGTTGCGGCGGGGGAAGTTTGTCCACCGCGATTTCGATTTCATTCCAGATGACGTCCCGGATGTACGCCTCCTCTGGGCTTTCCGATAAGCCCTCAATGATGTCGTCGAGGTTTATTTCCGTTCCGTCTTCGCGCTCCGCCTTCCGTTGGAGCGAAGATTCGGGCTTTTTGTTGCGGTAGGTATCCGCGATCTTGTTGCGCGCCACCTGGAACAACCAAGAAGTCACTCGCTCGATCGTTTCCAGCCTGCGATACGCGCCGATCAGCTGCCAAAAGACGTCCTGCAGAATGTCCTGCGCGTCGTCGTCGTGGCGCACCCGTTTGCGGATGAAGTTGAAGAGTCGCCCGCCTTCCTTCTGGACCGCCCTTTCAATCTCAGCGTTTTGCTGCTCGGTCATCGTGTCGAATACTACAGCGTCCATCTAAGCTGTAGTCGGGATGGGAAGGCGGATATTTCGAAGAAAATTGATTTTTTTGGCAAGGACCGGACTGGCTACGTTATTCGTTCCCGTTTCCGACTAATGAAAGTTGCGAGCCTTGGCCGCTGTGTCGAGCAACCCCGAATGGATGCGGGTCGTATCGCGTCGTTTCGGGAAAACGGGAACGAGGAGGACCGCGTCGATCGGCGGCGGTGTCAGAAATCGACTCGGGTTCCGGCACCGGTTTCCATCGCGCGCGCATAGAGGAATTGCGCGGAGGCGAGGTCTTCGACCGCGATCCCAAGAGATTTGAAGAGTGTGATCTCCTCGGGAGAACCTCGGCCTGGCTGTTTCCCAATGAGAACCTCACCCAGCTCGGCTCGAATGTGACCCGGTCCTATGGCGCCATCCTTCGCGGCGAAGAGGTAATCGCCGGACTCGTTGAGCGTCGATTCGCGACGGTCGACGAAGAGCCTCGCTGCCGCCATGGTCTCGGTGTCGAGCTCTCGTGTCGAAGGGATGCTCGATCCGACCGCATTGATGTGCGCTCCTGGCGGAATCCACTCACGGTGAAGGATTGGCTCGCGAGCGTTGGTCGTGGTGTTGATGACGTCGGCAGACGCGACTGCGCTCTTCACATCGTCGACGGGCTCGATCGCAAAAGGAGTCTTCCCCTCGAACTCTTTGGCAAACGCTTCCGCATGTCCTGGACGCCCGCTGCAGACACGGAGGCGCTCGAATCCACCGAGAGCCGCCATCGCGTGCAGGTGCGATCGGCCCTGGACTCCGGTTCCGACGATCGCGACCTCCTTGGCGTCGCCGCGAGCGAGCGTTTTCGTCGCGAGTGCCGACACCGCCGCGGTGCGGATCTCGGTAATGGCGGAGCCGTTCATCACGGCCATGAGCTCGCCGGTCTCGGCGCTGTGGAGCAAGACAGACCCCTGATGGGCATCGAGCCCACGCGTCGGGTTGTCGGGGAAGATGCAGACTTCTTTGAGCGCGTACGCCGGATTGTCGCCGCCGCGATACGCCGGCATGAGACCCAGGAAGTGCCCGGTGCCGGGAGGTCGCACGACCGAGCGCAGAGGATTGTGCGCTTCG
The DNA here is from genome assembly GCA_947259165.1 of uncultured Acidobacteriota bacterium. Lineage (GTDB taxonomy): Bacteria > Acidobacteriota > Vicinamibacteria > Marinacidobacterales > SMYC01 > CAMYKY01. The sequence continues at coordinate 9,861 of CAMYKY010000075.1, forward strand.
TCCCGCGCAAGCGCGGAGAGCACTTCGGACATGACGTCGATGCACTCGCCCATGGGAAGAAGCTCGACAACTTGTTCGTAGTTGAGAACGACGATCTGCATAGAGTTAGTCCGCAGCCGCGAGGGCCCGGTCCTTCCTGAGAACATCTTCGATCTGAAGCCCTTGTCGCCGCAACGTGGCTTTGCGCGCCGCGTAGTATGCAGCCCCCAGGAGAACGAGGACGATGAAGACCCGAGCCGCGGAGGGGTCCTGCGCCACCCCGAGGCCGATGAACAGAAGTGATACCGCAATCAAGCCGACGGAGCACACGACACGCCACAGTGGCCGGAGTTGGAACGCCGCGTTTTTGAAACGCTCTGGGCTTCGTTTCGGAAGAGCGAACACCGCCGCCGCCGAAAGTATCTGGAGCAGCATGATCGCCATCACCGCGGCCACGGCGTAGCGGGTGATCGTTGCACCGACGGCGGTTCCTATGAAGCCGACCCCGGCGACGGTCAAGATCGCGGCTTTCGGGACGTTGTGCCGACCACGGAGCTCACCGAGCTGTCGGGGGAAAATTCGGTCTTCAGCTAATGCGTAGACGTCCCGCGAAATCGCCAGCAAGATGCCGTTCAAAGAGGTCGCTGCCGCGAAGAGGGCGCCCACCGAGATGAGGCTCGCCACGATCTCGGGTGTGAAAAGGCGGGCTGCCTCCGCGACGGTTGCTTTCATCGCGCCGAGCTCGGTCCATGGGACTATCCCGACAAGCGTCAGTGGGACGAGTGTGTAGAAAAAGATGATGCACGAAAAGGCGATTGCGAGTGCACGCGGAATGGTCCACCCGGGCCGGTCGACCTCGCCTGCGAGATCCGCGATCATGGAGAACCCGACGAACGAAAAATACGCCGGAATAGCTGCGCCCAAAACAGGCCCGAAGCCATTCGGGAACATGGGCCGAAAGTTCGCGAGCTCGACATGCGGGAGTCCGCCGAGGCCGAAGATGAGGAGCGCAGCGATGAACGCCACCACCATCACGCCTTGCGCTTTGACACTGATGCGAGCGCCGAGCAAATTGATGACCGCAAAAAAGGCAACGGTACCGAGCGCGACCGGCTTGGGATTCAGATCGGTGACGAAAAACGCGAGGTAGTCAGCGAAGCTGTAGGCGATGAGAGGAATTCCGATCGTTGCTCCGGTCAACAAGGACCACACGAGCATGAACCCCCAGAATGGCGACAGGTTGCGACTCGCGGCAACATAGGGAGCGCCGCTTTCCGGGTAGGCGCACCCGATCTGCGCGGTGACGAAGCAAGAGAGCAGCGCCGGAACCGAGGCGATAAGAAACGCGACGAACAGTGCCGGACCGGTGGACGGTGCGAGCTCACCGGGCAGGATGAAAATAGACGCTCCCACCACGTAGCCGATGAGAGTGGCGGCGGATCCGATGAGCCCGATGCTTCGCTCTAGCTTTTTCGATTCCAAAGGTGGCGCCTCTGAGCGGCGGAGAATAACACACTCCGCGGTATGATGTTTTTCTGTGCGGTACGTTGGTCGCGGTTTCTTCCTCTTTCTGTTGGCGGCAACGCCAGCGATCGCGCAACCCCGGGTGGAGCTGTATACCATGGGATCCGGAGACGACCTGTTCTCGAAATTCGGACACGCCGCGCTGTGTGTTGTGGCTCCCGAGCTTCCGACCGGCGGTCTTTGTTATAACTACGGGACCACGGACTTCTCTCGTCCGGTCGGGCTTGGCTGGGATGTCGTGCGCGGCAAGGCGATATTCTGGGTCTCGGTCTCGGACTGGGTCAGCATGCTGCTGAGTTTCCAGAGCCAGGATCGCACCATCTACCGGCAAGCGCTTCCATTGTCGGATGAGCAGGTGGAGAGTCTCGTCGCCGCCCTGGAGACCGACGCCCTTGCCGAAAACCGTGAGTACATCTACAGCCATTTTCTCGACAATTGTTCGACCCGCCCGCGAGATCTCATCGACGAGGCGGTCGGTGGCGCGTTAGGGCGTGCGACGCTGCAGAGACCGCGAACGTACCGGGACTACGCCCGTGACGGGCTAGCCGCGTTCCATTGGGCGCTCGTGCCCGGCGGCGACCTCATCCTTGGGCGCTGGGTCGACCAGGAAATCGATGCCTCCGAGGCGATGTTCATTCCCGAAGTTTTGGCGGAAGCGGTGACTGCCGAGCTTGGAGCGGTGCGCGAAACCGTTTACGAGCGTCAAGCGCCCGCCGCCGTTGGGGATGTCGACGGCGCGCTGTTTCGTTTTTGGATCCTCGTCGCGATCGTGGGAGCTCTCTCGTGGATGGCGCGATGGGGCAGGTGCATCGCCGCGGGTATCATCGTGCTCCTAGCGGTTGTGATGTGGGCGGCGGCGCTGTTGTCGCCTTGGCCCGAGCTGCGCGTCAACGAGCTGATGATGGTTTTTGTCCCATTCGATATTCTCTTGCTTCGGCGGTCGGGCTCAGCCCGGTACACGAACGTCAGACTCGCCATGCTTGCGCTCGCGGCGCTGTTGGCGGCGACCGGAATTTTTGTCCAACCCTTTTGGCCGTACTGGGCGCTGGCAGTGGCCACGATCGCGTCTTTTTCGTGGCACGGGCGAAAGGATATACTCGCGGCATGAGTGACGTTAAAGCTGGTTCCCTGGGCCGCATCGATCGAAGAGAAGCTCTCAAACGTGTCGGCACACTAGCCGCTGCGCCGGTCTTGGCTGGGTACCATCCGCTGGTTCCGGTTCAAGAGGGAGGCGCCCCTTGGACGCCGCGGTTTTTCGACCCGCGTGAAGCGGAGATGGTGGCGGAGCTGGCAGAGCGCATCATCCCGGAGACCGAAACGCCGGGGGCCAAAGCCGCGAACGTCCATCAATATATCGACCTTGTTCTGAGCCAGGACACGGAGGAAAGCCAACAGGCGTTTCGCGGCGGCCTGGAGCGATTCGCGGGCGCTGACGAGGCCCGTCAGGTCGCCCTCCTACGGGAGGGCAGGGTGTTCTTCGACCAGCTCAAAGAGCTCACCGTGGACGGCTACTACAAATCCGAGATTGGCATGAAAGAAGAGCTCGGCTTCGAAGGCCGGTCGTTCGTTACGGTGTTCGACGGGTGCACTCACGAAGAGCACTTGAAATGGATGCCCTCCAAGCTGTCCAGGGGCGAAGAGTAAGGAGCCGTCGTGGAAATCATACAAAGCCCCGAACAGCACGACGTCGTTGTCATCGGCAGTGGCGCCTCAGGCGGGATGGCTGCCTATAATCTGACCCAAAAAGGCGTCAAAGTCCTCATGCTCGACGCGGGCGACAAGTTCGACCGTGACAAATTCTGGACGCACGTGCTCCCGTTCGAAGCCGACGAGCGTTTGCGCCGAGGCGATACGCCGCCTCCGTTCTATCTGGACACCAAGGAGCAACCGTACGTGACCCCGGAAGGCAAACCCTTCAACCTCGTACGCGTTTGGGGCAGGGGAGGCAAGACCAACGTCTGGGGGCGGGTTAGTTTGCGGATGTCAGACCTCGATTTCGCGGCCTCCGAGCGGGACGGGTGGGGGCTGCCGTGGCCGATCCGCTATGCCGACATCGCTCCGTACTACGACAAGGTCGAACAGCTCATCGGTGTTTGCGGCGGTGATGACAGCTCGGACGTTCTACCCGGAAGCAAATACTACATGCCGGCGCCCCCGCCTCGATGTGGTGAAGTCTTCATCCGAAAGTCTGCGGAGAGCCTCGATATTCCCGTCGTGCCCATTCGTCGAGCGAACTTGACACGCGAGCATCGCGGTTTTCCCGCATGCCACCACTGCGGGGCCTGCGGTTCCGGCTGCGACACGGCGTCTTCCTTCAATACTGCCGACCATCTGATCCCATTTGCGCTCCAGACGGGCAACCTCGAAGTTCGGTCGAACGCCGTGGTCGCACGTGTTCTCACGGATGATCGTGGTCGAGCGAACGGCGTGCAGTATTTCGATCGACATAGTGGTAGCGAGCACCAAGTGCGAGCACGAGTTGTGGTTGTCGGTGCGTCGTGCATGGACTCCACGCGCATTATGCTGAACTCGAAATCTGACCGACATGCCAGTGGGTTAGGCAATGGTTCCGATCAGCTGGGTCGAAACTTCTGCGAACAGATCATGGTTCACGTCCAGGGCGTGCTTCCGCAGTTGTTCGGAAGCGGCTATCACAATGACGACGGCATCGATGGCGGACACTACTACATCCCGCGCTTCAACCACCGTACACAACAGGATTATTTGCGTGGGTTTGGGATCCAGATGTGGAACACGGGCTGCGACGTGACCGGGGCGCCGGTCGCGAGGAATACTCCTGGCTTCGGTGCTGGTTTCAAAGCAGACGTGAAGAAGCGATACCCCGCGCTCGTTTCGCTCCATCCGTTCGGTGAAGTTCTCTCGCGTCCCGAAAATCGCGTGACTCTGGATGAATCTCGCACCGATCGTTACGGCGTCCCTTTGATGAGAGTCTCCGTGGAGTTCGGCGATAACGAGACGAAGATGCGGCGCCATATGTACGATACCGCTGAGGAAATCTTGCACGCTGCCGGCGCCGAGGTTTTTCCTTTCGATCGCACAACGAACGACATGCCTGGCTCCGCCATCCACGAGCATGGGTTATGCCGAATGGGCGCCGATCCCGAGACCTCGGTCCTCAACGCGTTCAACCAAATGCACGAGGTGGACAACGTATTTGTCGTTGACGGCTCCGCGTTTTCGAATGCGTCGGAAAAAAACCCGACACTCTCGATCCTGGCACTGTCGTGGCGAGCGACGGACTACTTGGCGGAAGAGATGCGGCTCGGAAAACTTTGACGTCGCAAAAAAGAACCTAACGCGAAGGCGCAAAGGCGCAAAGACGCCAAGAGAACTAATCGTCTTACATTCGGTGAGGGACGACGGACGCGTTTCGCGACTTTGCGCCTTGGCGTCTTTGCGTTGATCTTTTCTTGTCTTCCCGTCGGTGGAATTCAGTCTTCGTCTTCCAGCGCGGCGTAGCCCATGCCTTCGTGCAAGAGCCTCGCGGCGAGGATAGCGGTCTGGTCGTTGGTGTCACGCGACGGGTTCACCTCGACAACGTCCATTCCCGCGAGCCCCCAGTGCCCCTGTTGGATGAAGTCGAGCACTTGTCGCGAGCTCAGTCCACCGGGAACGGCGTGGGAAACGCCAGGCGCGAATGCCGGATCGAAGCCGTCCATGTCGATAGTGATATAGACCAGAGCGTCCTCGGGGATGTGGTCGAGATCGGGCAGCTCCGCTGGAAGCTCACGAGCCTCGACTACGACGAGACGGTCTGGATAGCGTTCCAGATAAGAGCTCTGGACGGCGTTCATCGTCCGGATACCGAGCTGAGTCAGACTGGCAACGTGGTCCATCTCGAGGATTCGAGCCCCAGTGCATGCGTGGGAGAAACGATTGCCTTCAAAATCGGGGTAGAGGTCGGGGTGGGCATCGACCTGGATGATGTGGACCGGCTGTTCCAGGATCGCCAAAGCTTCGACTATGGGGATGGTCACCGCGTGGTCTCCGCCGGCGATGAAAGGAATCTTTCCATCGTCGAATAGCGACTCAGCGTGCTCTTTGTACGCGTGGGCGCTCTCCTCCCAGGTCTCGGCGGGATAGCGGTCGCCGAGATCGACCACACCGCCCTCGAGGTCGACGCCCGATTCGGTCGTGGCGTTGAAGCAGTTTCCGTCGTAGGCGCTTCGGATCACGCGCGGGCCGTCGGCGCACCCGCCGAGGTAGCTCGACTGAGTGTCATCGGCGAGTCCGAAGAAAACGAGCGGCGTTTCGGTTTCGCCTTCGGTAAAGCAACCAGCGAATGGGATCGTCTTCGGCATGGCGAGCTACGCATGGTATACTAAAAGCCTTCCGAAGCAACTCAAATTCGCTTTTCCCGTGGAGGCCTGTTCGCCCATGGCGTATTTTGACTTGAATCCTCTTCTCGCGACGATGTTGGAGTCTGCGGCGGGTGTCTCCGACTTGAACCTGTCTGTTGGGAAACCGCCCCAGGTCGAGATTGAGGGCAGGCTGCAACCTGTTTCGTACGCGGGGATTGAGAAGCTCGCGCCGTACCAAACCGAGCTCGTCGCGACGCGGCTCCTGAGGGGAAGACGCGATCTGACAGAGCGACTTTTGCGATACGGCTCGGTGGATCTGTCGTATTCGCTCGCTCAGAAGACCCGTTTCCGGGTGAACATTTTTTCGCAGCGGGGTTCGTATTCCGTCGTATTGCGAGTGATCCCGAACAAGATCCCGACGGTCGAGGATCTGGGTATTCCGCCGCAGCTCAACGAAATCACCCAGGAACGCACCGGCATCGTGCTCGTGACCGGCCCGACCGGGTCAGGAAAGTCCACCACGCTCGCGGCTCTGCTCAATAAAATGAACCGTGAACAGGCGATCCACATCATTACTATCGAGGATCCCATCGAGTACCTGTACCCAACGATGCAAGCCACGATCAACCAACGAGAAGTCGGGGCCGATACCGAAACGTTTGCTCTCGCGCTACGAGCGGCCCTGCGCCAAGCCCCAAAAGTTATTCTCGTCGGAGAGATGCGGGACACGGAAACCATCAACACGGCGCTCGAGGCATCCGAAACGGGGCATCTCGTGCTGTCAACGCTGCATACGATCGATGCTTCGAAGACGATCGACCGTATCGTCGGTGTTTTCCCCAAGAACGAGGAGCGCCAGATTCGCACGCGATTCGCGCAATCGTTCAAATGGATCGTGAGTCAGCGCCTCATTCCCAAACAGGGAGGCGGGCGCATGGCCGTGTGCGAGATATTGCGCGGTACGTCGAGAACCCGCGACTACATCCGCGAGGGCGAGAAAGAGGGCAAGAGCCTTTTGGACGCCATGGAAGATGGAGCTCTCGAGGGGATGCAGACTTTCGACTCGGAGCTCAAGCGGCTCATCGAGGCGGGGGCGCTCGATATCGAAACCGGAATCTCCTACGCCTCGAACTCGGCGAATCTAAAACTGCGTCTGTCGATGGAGGGCTCCCAACCTGAGACCGGTGAGGCGGGAGATATCGAGAGCGCTCCGGCGGCGGAGACCGAGATGGACAACCTGATCGAAAGGTAGATACGTGCAAACGAATTGCCCGAAGTGCACCAATCGGCTCGTCCTCGACGATGCGAAGATTCCAGACACTCCGTTCATGCTCAAGTGCCCGAAGTGCCAGAATACGGTGAAGCTTCCGGGGAAGAGCGGAAACGGCGACGCGGCGGTAGCGCCCGGAGCAGCGCCGAGTTCTGGCGCGCCGGCGGCGAACCCGCCCGCTCCACCCCAAGGTCAACCCCAGGCGCAGGCGCCTCCGGCGAGCGCCTCCGTGATCGCGCCGCCCGCCCCGGTGAGACCACCTTCGGCGCCTCTCATCGGTACAGCTCTGATCTCTGTACCAAGCCCCGCGCAGGCAAACGTCTTGGGAACGATGCTCGGCCGGCTCGGGTTTGCGTCGGAAGGTCTGGATCCCCAGCTCGAAGAAAAAATCTTGCGACTCCAGCAAGGAGAGTACCCGGTCGTTGCTGCAACCCGGAACGGCGTGCCAGAAGAGAAGAATCTCTATCGTATCGTCAGGATGCTGCCTCCCGACATTCGCCGTCGTGTCTTCCTCGTACTCGTCGGCGATGAGTTCAAAAGCGGCGAAGGAACGCAAGCATTCTCAGTGTTGGCCGACCTCGTTGTTCACACGAATGATGCCTCGAATGCGGAACGACTCGTCGCTCAAACGATGATCGAACGTCGCCGCGTTTACCAGACATTCTGGGACGCCGAGGACCGAAAAGCGGACGGCAAGCTGTAAGCGGTACAATTGCGGCTCCGTGCCGCGCTCCGTACTTTCTTCCACAAAAGTCCACGTCGTCGACGGTACCTACGAGCTGTTTCGGGCCTATTACGGTGCGCCGAAGCGTACGAACGCGTCAGGTCGCGAGGTCGGGGCGGCGACTGGCGTCTTCCGGACTCTCCTACTCCTTCTACGCGACGACAACGTGACCCATGTCGGGTGCGCCTTCGACCACGTAATCGAATCCTTTCGCAACGAGCTCTTCGCAGGCTACAAGACCGGCGACGGTATCGATCCGGAGCTCTGGCAGCAGTTCGGGCTCGTCGAGGAGGTGACGCGCGCACTCGGGATCGTCACCTGGCCGATGGTCGAGTTCGAAGCGGATGACGCGCTGGCGACCGCGGCAGCGAGATTCGCGTCCGACGATAGGGTCGAGCAAGTCGTGATCGCCTCGCCTGATAAGGATCTCACCCAATGTGTCGAAGGCGAGCGGGTGGTGTGTTGGGATCGTCGGCGTCAGCTCGTCCTCGATGCGAACGGAGTCAAGGAGAAATTCGGCGTGCTGCCGGAATCGATCCCGGACTACCTGGCTCTCGTCGGTGATGCAGCCGACGGCATTCCAGGAATCTTCGGTTGGGGGAAGAAATCTGCGGCGCAGCTTCTCGATCGCTACCACCACGTCGAGTCGATTCCCGAAAAGGCGGCGGATTGGGACGTCAGACCAAGGCGTGCCGAGGACCTCGCCGCGAACCTGCGCCACGAGCGTGACGAGGCGCTGTTGTATCGCAAGCTCGCGACGCTCCGAGTCGATGTGCCCCTCGACGAAGACCTGGAGGCGCTCGAGTGGCGCGGCGCCGTGCGCGACCGTATCGAGGCACTGGCCGACGAGCTAGGCGACGTCGATCTCGCGGAGAGTGTGCCTCGGTTTCAGGATTGACTAGCGGGCGCTAGCATCCTTTCTAAACGCTCGGGATCCCCTTGGAGGGCGACGCGCTGCATGTAGTGGTATACGCTTCGAACGCCTCCGAGCTCTTCGCCGCCGCCCGCCCGGCCAGGGCCGCCGTGAACGAGCTGCGGCATCGCAACACCGTGCCCCGTCGACTCGGGTGAGGATTTGGCGTCCATCACCATCAGTCGTCCGTGGTACGCGGCGAGCCCGAACGTTGCCTTGGCTGCGAAGTCCTCGTCTTCGGTGAAGATGGAGCCGACGAGGCTGCCACCACCCTTGCGCGCGAGCTCGATAGCTTCATCGACGTCTCGGTAGCCGAGGACGGTCGCCGCCGGACCGAAGACTTCGACTTCATGGACCAGCTTGGCGTGTGAGCCTTGCCGGCACAATAGAAGAACTGGCTCCATGAACGCGCCGCCCTTAGGCTCGAAATCCGTCCGGCTGGGATCGCCGTAGACGATCTCGGCTTCGCCCGATAGCGTCGCGATGCCTTCACGAGCGGCTCGTAGCGCTTCGTCATCGACCAGCGGGCCCATTCGGACGCCGTCTGTGCCGGGGTCTCCGACGCGGATCGAGGCAAGTTTGTCCTTCAGCGCGGAGACGACATCGTCCGCACGCTCCGCCGGAACGAGCACGCGGCGAATCGCAGTGCATTTTTGCCCTGCTTTCACCGTCATCTCGCGCACGACCTCTTTCTTGAAGAATTCGAACGTGTCCGAGCCTGGTTCGACGTCGGGTCCAAGGACGATGCAGTTGAGCGAGTCCGCCTCGATATTGACTCGGACGGCGTTGGCGACGATGTTCTTGTGAGCGCGAATCTTCTCGGCCGTCGCCGCGGAGCCCGTGAACGAGACGAGATCCTGATGGGTCAAGTGGTCGAACAAGTCACCCACCGATCCACAAATGAGCTGCAGCGCGCCGTCGGGCACGACACCTGACTCGATGAGGATCTCGACGATGCGAAACGTCAACCAAGCGGACGGCGACGCGGGTTTGACGATGCTCGGCATTCCGGCGAGAAGCGCTGGTCCCAGCTTTTCGAGCATTCCCCACGAGGGGAAGTTGTAAGCGTTGATTTGGACCGCGCGCAAACACCGTACTTCGGCTTTGATATCGCCATCGACATCGAGCTCGGCGTCCTTGGCGGTCGCACCGTAGCTAGCCGCGATCTCGTTGAGCTCGTCGCGGTGCCCGTTGAGCACACCGGACATTTTCTTGAGGATGGCGCCGCGCTGGGGAAACGTCATTTCTCGGAGCGCGGGCCCGCCCTTCTCGCGGCCGTTGGCGAGCATGGCGGCAAAGTCCACGCCTTCACTCCCTAGCTGAGCGATCTCTTCTCCGGTGACTGCGTGGCGCTGAATCCGTGACCTTCCGGTACCATCGACCCACTCACCCGCGGCGTAGCTTTTCAACGTGATCATCTATAAGTCCTTTCCTTCTCTGTGGGCATTGTATTTCACCACGGAGGCACACGGGCACGGAGACTTCTTCTCGGAGTCGCCCCCCTCACCCGGTGTCGCTAGCGCGCCATCTCCGTGAAGATCTACACGCCTCGCGGGGGAGAGGTTCTTGACTTGATTAACCTCTCCCCCGCGGGGGAGGACAGGTGTGGGGGAACCGTCCCGTACCTTCGGAGTGAAATATAATCCCGACCATGGAGCGGGTTGCGGTCAGTCTGGCGATTTCTCGGCGGAACAGGCCGGATGAGATTCTGCTTGTCGAGCGCAATAAGAAGCTACGGTTTTTTGGTGGGTTTCTTGCGTTTCCGGGGGGGACGCTCGACGACGCCGATGCTGCCATCGCGGTTCGCGGGCTCGATGACGAGACGATGAGTCGGTTTGTCGTCGCGGGGGCGCGGGAGCTTTTTGAGGAAACGGGGATCTGGCTCGGGAGTGGAGGGAACACTCCTGAGATCGGGCAGCTTCGCGCGGACCGACGCCGGCTGTTGGCGGAAGAGGTCGGTTTTGGGGAGCTTCTCGACCGGAACGCGCAGCGCCTCGATGCCGATGACCTCGTACCCCTTTGTCGCATCACCACGCCGCCGTTCGCGCCGGTTCGATATTTCACTTGGTTTCTACGGGGGCTCGTCCCTGAGGAGACTGAAGTCGAGATTTGGGACGGTGAGCTCGTGTCTGGCAGTTTCGTCGATCCGAAAGACACACTTGCGCGCTGGAGAAAGGGGGAGCTGCAGATCGCTCCGCCTATGATCGTGCTTCTCGACGAGTGGGCGAGGGGGCAAGACGGGCTCGAACGACGCATCCGCTCCATGACGGAATCGTACGAAGCCGGTGCGCTGCACCGGGTTTACTTCTCACCGGGGATCCTTCTGGTTCCTCTCGAGACGCCGACACTTCCGCCCGCGACCCACACCAATACATGCATCGTGGGTGAGGAGCGACTCTATGTCGTGGACCCGTCGCCTGCGGGTGAAGGCGAGCAGGCCCGTCTGTGGAAGCTGCTTGACGATTTGCTCGACCAAGGGCGGAATCTGGCGGGAATACTCCTGACCCACTACCATCAGGATCACGTCGGAGCGCTCGAACCGATGCAGCGCCGCTATGATGTTCCGGCGTTCGCGCACGCCGATTGCGCCGCTGAGCTTCCCGGCGCGCACTTTGGTGCGACCCTGGACCATGGCGATACGGTGGAGCTCGGTCGCGCACCCGACGGCAGCGACGGCTGGAGACTTCACGTATATCACGTTCCCGGACATGCGCGCGGGCATTTGGCGTTCCAGGATTCTCGCTATCGAGCGATTATCGTGGGCGACCTGGTCTCCACGATCTCGTCGATCCTGATCGACCCGCGCGACGGCCACCTTGCGACCTATTTGGAATCGCTCGAGTTCCTGAAGTCGGTCACGACGACGACGCTCTATCCGGGGCATGGACCCCCGGTTCCCGACGGCAGGAGGGTCATCCACAAAACCCTCGAGCACCGCGCCGAGCGCGAAGAGCAGCTCGTCGCTGCCCTTTCGAACGAGCCCCAAAGCGCGAGCGCGCTTGTCGAGTCGATTTACACCGACGTGCCTCCCCAGATGCACGCGCTGGCACAACGCTCCCTTCTCGCGGGACTGGTCAAGCTCGAAGAAGAAGGGCGTGTCCGCCGCGTTGAAACCGGCTACTCGCTCGTTTAGCTCGCTCCCCGTCGCCACCGTTCGACTGTCCTCAGCCGAAGACGAGATCACGCCTCGAGGTGACATTAGGGCTGTTTCCCGCTGCATTCTGACGCCTGTTCGCTGGTACGCGGGTTGCATATCGAAGCGGCGAAGGGTGCTCGATAGGAGGATAACTATGCTCGACCGCACTTGGGTTGTCGCCGGCCTCGTTCTCGGCGCCAGCTTCCTGTTGCCCGATGCCTCAGAGGCTTATCGCCCTCGGGGACATCGGGGGCACTCACGATACGGTTACCCGAGCTTTCATCTCGGCTATGCTCCTGGGTACTACCCGTCTTTCGGGATCGGCTACGGCTACTATCCGTTCGCGGTCGGGTTCAATTTCGCTGGGGGACCCAGAGATCCACGGGGCGTCGTCCGCTTCGAGGTCCATCCGAAGCAGGCCGAAATCTACATCGACGGCTACTACGCGGGCATCGTGGATGATTTCGGCAAGTTGAGACTCGAGCCTGGACCCCACGACATCACGTTGTATCTCGATGGGCACCGGGCGTTCGAGGAAACGGTCTACTCGACGGCGGGCTCGACGGTAAGAATCCATCACGAAATGGAGCCGCTGGCGACGGGCGAGCCCGTGCCACCTCGTCCTGCGGTGCCGCGAGGCAGGTCGCGACTCTCGCCGATGCCGCCGCCCGCTCCCGCACCGCCGTCCTCCATGACCATACCGTCGGCTCCGAGCGGCGCAGTGACGTCGGAGTACGGCGAGCTCGCTTTGCGATCGCAGCCGGGCGAGCCGGAGGTCTGGATCGACGGTGAGCTTTGGCAGTTCTCGGGAGGGAGCGAGCGTCTCACGGTCCACCTGCCCGCGGGAAGCTACGAGCTCGAGTTGAAAAAGAGTGGCTACGAAACGTTCACCACTCGCGTCGACGTGTTTCCGGGAGAGACGACGGCGCTGAACGTTCGCCTCGGTCCCTCCTCTCCTTAGAACGTCGAAGCCGAACGTTCGCTCGCGGCGCTAGAAGGCAGTGGCCTTCGCACCCTTTGCCGTTGCCGCGCCGCGAGCGGGCGGCCAGCGGTCAAGCTCAGCTCAAGAGACTTCGTCTCGTCGAGCGCCCAGCCGCCCTGTGCGATGAGTTGGCGGATAGGCTCCTTCAGCCTTTCGGAGTCGAACGAAAAGCTATAGAGCTCGCCCAACGATCCGTCTTGGCGTCGGCCCCAGAGTCTGTCGTTCTCCCGGGCGAACTTGTAGACGCCCTTGAAGAACTCGTGCCGTAGGTTCTTCCAGCTCTTCAGGTACGTCTCGCGCTCATCCTGGAGCAGGACCTTCTTCCGCGCAGCGTCGACGCGAACGCGCATGCGGAATAAGGAAGCCTCGGGACGGCCGAAGGATTTCGCGGACATCTCGCGATTGCGGAAATATAAGTAGCGAGCTCCGGCCGTCCGGGTTTGGCCGCTCTTTACTTTCTTTCGTGACTGAAATACGTTCTCCGGACAATGTTGTCGCGATGGATCGGATATGTCGTAATTTGCCTGGGGTTTGTCGCCTGCGACACGTCGTCGGTGGACGTTGAAACTCCTGATGACGTCACGCAGTCCGGCGCGATAGGCCTTTCGGAGCTCACCCGTCTCGACTTGTTGCCACAGTTCAAACGGTCCATTCGCGTCGGATCGTTTTCGAGCTACGACCGCACCGGTGGCAACGACGACGGGTTCTCGGGAGACTACTCCTTCATTCGTAAAGATGATGAAGGGCTCGTGCTCGCCGAGCTCGACGGGCCCGGAGCCATCTACCGTATCTGGACACCGATGCCGACCGACGACGTATTTGCCTTCTACTTCGACGGTGAAGCCGAGCCGCGTCTCGAGATACCGTTTCGGCAGCTCTTTACCGGTGAGCGTCAGCCCTTCATCGCGCCGATCGTCGGCTACGGGGCGGGTGGGTTCTATTGCTACCTGCCCATTACGTTCGAACGCTCCATCAAGATCGTGGCGCGCACCGACTCGATTCAGTTCTATCAGATGAACTTTGCGATTTATCCGGACGACGCTGACGTCACCACATTTGACGGCTACGATTCCGCCGAGTCGCGCGAGCAACTGGCGCTCGCCGCCGATTTGTTGGGCTCCGCCGGGGACAACATTAGCGCGGCGATGGCGCCTCCCGGATCGACTGTCACAACCGAGAGACGATCGCTACCGATCGGTGCTGGCGAAACTGCGACTCTCTTCGATCTGGCTGAGCCCGGTCGGATCGTCGGGTTGCGTCTCGGACCGGCTTCCGCGCTCGCGGGCAAACCGCGCGACGTCGTCGTGCGTATTTATTGGGACGACGATCCCGAAGCAGCGGTGGTCAGCCCCGTCGGGGATCTGTTCGGCTACAGCTGGGGCGAGCCGGCGATGCGCTCGGTGATGGCAGGTACCGCGGATGACACGAGCTACCTGTATTTCCCGATGCCATACGATCGAAATGCCCGGATCGAAGTCAGCTCCGAGCGTGCGATCGATGTCCAGGGAGAGCTCGACTGGACGAATGTTGCGCGGAGCTCCGACGAGGGCCGATTCTATGCACTGTGGCGTCGCGAGAATCCAACCTCAGTCGGCGAGACGTTTACGTTCATCGATACCGAAGGGCGCGGCCACATCGTCGGCGCGACGCTACAGGCTCAGGGGTTCGCGCCGGCGCAAACCGGTTTTTTCGAAGGCGACGACCAAGCGACGCTCGACGGCGTGCTCTCCATCCACGGGACCGGATCCGAGGATTTTTTCAACGGTGGCTGGTACAACGTGACCGGCCGTTGGATGTCCCGAGTTTCGCTTCCGCTCAGCGGCTGCCTCGACTATAAGAACCCACTCGGGCGCACTGGAGGCTACCGTTTCATGTTGACCGACGCATATGCTTTTGATCAAAGCGCGTTAGTGACGATCGAGCATTCACCCACCGAGAACAGCTTTGCCACCGACTACGTCGGCGTGACCTACCTCTACTCTGAAGAGCGTCCGACAATGCCGTTCGCAATCCCGCCTGCGGCCGAGCGGCGCGTTGTCGATCCCGAACGCATCGTTTTCCGCCCGGGTTGGAGCGTTCCCGTGGATTCGTTCTCGTTCCGGAATATGACGGTGACGAAAATCCAAGAGGAGTTCGAAGGTGAGAACACGCGCTACCTCAAAGTGAGGGCCGAGGGTGATGATATGTTCGGGCCGCACAGTGTTGGCTTCCGGTGCGAGCTGCCCGAAGCGGGGACGTACGCCGTGAGTATCGAGGCGATTGCCGGTCCCGAGCAGGCGAGCGTTCAAGTTTACCGGAACGAGAAAGCCGAAGGAGAGAGCGTCGATCTCTACCGACCAGCCCGGATGATGAGCGGTCTCGTACCGTTGGCTGAGTTGGACTTTATCGAAGGGGAGAATGTGGTGTTGTTGAAACTGGTCGACAAGAACGCGAGCTCCGCTGTTCTGGGTCTCGATATCACAGCGCTGACATTCGAGCGGGTGCGCTAGACGTGGCGTGTCCGTGCGGATCTAGCCGCGACTACGCTCTTTGCTGCGAGCCGTTCATCGAAGACAAAGGGAAGGCACCCACCGCGGAAGCGCTCATGCGCTCACGCTACACCGCATACGTGCGTGCACGGATCGACTACATCACTCAGACGCACGACCCGTCCACGCGCGCCAACCATGATGAGGAAGCAGCCCGTGCCTGGGCGGAAGACGCGAAATGGATGGGGCTCGAGATTCTATCGACCGAGGCCGGTGGCGCGGACGACAGCCGCGGTGAGGTCGAGTTCATCGCCCGCTACCGCAACGACGAAGGCGAGCAAGAACACCACGAGCGCAGCGAGTTCCGGAAACACAACGGCGCGTGGTACTTCACGAGTGGCGATGTGATCGGAGCTCAGCCGGTTCGTCGGGATGGCCCCAAGGTAGGTCGCAACGATCCATGCCCTTGCGGGAGTGGGAAGAAATACAAGAAGTGCTGCGCGTAGCTATTGCTCGTTGAGCGGGAGCAGTTCGATCACCGTATTGTGATACCACAAGCCGATACTCTTGGGACAGCTAGCATCGGTGAACCGCAGCCCACACTCGAACTCTTCCCGGACAGAGTAGCCTCTTCACATTTCGATGCCCGTGAAACAGCGTTCTAAAACGAGCAGAGGTCTATGATCGGGCGTACGCTCTCCCACTACAAGATTGTCGCCGAGCTAGGGCGCGGCGGCAGGGCGAGGTGTACCGCGCCGAGGATACCAAGCTGAAGCGCCAGGTAGCGATCAAAGTCCTGCCGGAAGAGTTTGCGCAGGACGAACAACGCCTGGCGCGGTTCGAACGGGAGGCGCAGCTTCTGGCGTCTTTGAACCACCCCAATATCGCGAGCATCTACGGCATCGAAGAAGCGGACGCGGTGAAGGCGCTCGTTCTCGAGCTCGTCGAAGGACCGACGCTTGTAACCGAGCGGGGCCTGCCCAGTCGCCGTTTTTTTCAGGAGATGGAAGAGGGAGGCCGAGGTGCGATCTATGCGCCCACGGGACACTTGATCTATTCCCGCGGCGAAACATTGTTCGCTGTCTCGTTCGATGTCACGAGCTCTAAGGTCGGCGGTGTTGCCGTCCGTCTTGTTGAAACGATGCAGATGGATGGATTGCTCTCGGCCGGCCGAAATTTCGCTATCTCGAAGAGCGGCACCCTCGCTTATCTAGCCGGTGACTCGACATCGAATAGAGCGCTCGTATGGAAGAGCCGGGACGGTCAAGAGCAGGAGCTGGGACTCCCGCCGAGGCGATACAATCGCGGGCAGATTTCTCCGGACGGAACCCGTATTGTTCTGGACACTGCGCCAACGGGCCAAAACGAAGGTAATCGTGAGATTTGGATCCACGACGCGTTACAGAAAGTGACTCAACGTTTCACCTCCGATGCGGGTGCGGATGACAACCCGATATGGACTCCGGATGGTGAGCGCATCATCTTCTTATCGGAGCGAGATGGAGGAGGTCTATTCTCGAAACGCTATGACGGCGCAGCTGCTGTGGAGCGTCTGACTCCCCAAGGTATTGGCCTTGCGTTTACCTACGGCATGTCGCCTGATGGTCGATGGATGGCTTATCAATCCGATGAGACCGGCGAAGACAACGTTTTCGTTCGGCGGTTTCCTGACGTACACGACGGCCAGTGGCAGGTTTGCACGGACGGCGGACGATCTCGTGTGGGCTCCAGATGGTACCGCGCAGTTCTACTCTCACGGTCAGTTCTTGATGGAAGTTGACCTCGATACCGAGCGTACTTTCGGCTTCTCGGCGCCGGAGCTGATCTTCGAAGGCCCGTTCGCTTTGGGCCAACGAGGCTACGATGTCGCTGCCGATGGAGAACGATTCTTGACACTAAGCGAAGCGCAGACGCCACCCGTGGGGTCCACGTCGTCTTGAACTGGTTCGAGGAACTCAAGGCGCGAGTGCCTACCGGCAACTAGTGTCCCGTCCCAGAAGTTCTGTGCATAAAGCTCGAGGTCATTTTGTGCGCTGGCGAGGCGTGAATGCGATGGCATACCTGGGTATTTCGAGTATTCACAACGAAGCCAGGACACTAGCGACGCGATCGGAAGGGAGTTGAGTCGCGTCAGAGAACTTTCAATTCGGACCAGTCGAGCGCATAGCCGAGGGCGCGCTTGGCCTCGTGCTCGCGTGATGGATCGAGGGTGCCGATGAGCTCTCCAAGCAGCTTCTTGGCAACGACGTGAACGTTGTCGAAGTTCACTACCGATGGGTGAGCCAGACCCTCGTTTGCTCCCACCGGTACTTCTTGCGGAATATCGCGAACCGTGGAAGTGACTTCGGCCACGATCAGTTTATTCAAGTAGCCGGATGCGGGAGTTCGCGTCATCAGCAGCACCGGACGTCGACCAATAGGTGCGGGCATGCTTGCCCAACGGATCTCGTACTGCTTCATTACCCCGACTCGTTGTTCGATTCGTCGGTGGCGCTGCCAGATTGCGCGCGCTCTCGATCCCAGACGCGCGAGTCGACGTAGGCATCGTCGACAGAATCGGGATGGTTTCGATAGGCCTCTGCCGTGGCTCGTTCTTCGAGCTCCCACAGAGCGCGCCGAATCGCGGTTCTGATGAACTGAGAGCGACGGCGTGAACGTGCAGGCGCCACCTTCTCCAGCTTCTCCACCGTCTCATCATCGAGCTCAATCAATATTTGCGTCATATATACTAGTATATATAATTATATCTGTTTGGACCAGAGTGAACCGTCGTCTGGAAAGCGGGTTTCTGTCTCGATGGGAATCGGAGTTGAGCTGACAACGAAAGCTAGTGCATGGACCCGCTGATCCTGTCGGTAAATTCCGACGTCATTTTTGGTGCTGACAAGGCGCTCCGACGAATTCATATCTAGATATTCGGAGGAGGAAGGTGTAGTCGAATCTGTTGATGAGCGTCGTGGGATCGATGAATCGCTTGACGTCGTCGGGCGACACCTCGTCGCGCTCCTGCGCAGCCGCGGACGTGGCCCCGCCGAGAACCCCGACGACCACTGAAATGAAAGTGCACGCATCGCGGCCAAGTCTACAATCGCGGTATGAACGGATGCCTGGCTTCTAGTGGACTGTAACAGTCCACTAGGTATCGTCTGGGACCTGGTTGCCTGCGATATACACCGCGTCGATGCTTCTCATGTTGCGGATATCCGCTAGAGGATCCTCGTTGAGGATGATGAAGTCCGCCCATTTGCCGGTCTCGAGTGTGCCGACATCGGAGTAACCCACGCAGCTCGCCGCATCACCGGTTGCCGACATCAGAATCTGTTTGGGGGACAGACCTGCGTCGGCCATCATCTCGAGCTCCATGTGCTCGAAGTAACCCTGAAAGCGCCCCGCAGGTCCGGTGTCGGTGCCGAACGCGATCGTAGCCCCACCGTCGGCAACTTTCTTCAGATTCGGCAGCGCGACTTCTAATGCCTTCTTGTAGCCTTTGGCAGCCGGACTCTGTTGGACGCTTTGCATTCGCTCAGCGTCTTTCAGCTGTTCGAGCACGGCTGAATCCGCATCCTTGAGAAAGAACGGGTCTTCGAACCAGTCGGGAACGCTCTCGTAGACGAAGGTGGAAACCTCGCGCGTGAGCGTGGGGCAATAGCAAACGTTTTTCTCTTTTAGCAGGGTAATGAACTCATCATCGACTTGCTGATCCCGCACGCTGTGAGCAATGAAATCCGACCCTGCTTCCAGCAGACCTTTGGCGTCATCGAGATAAAACATGTGGGAAGCGAGTTTTAGGTCGTTTTCATGCGCGAGGTCGATCGCCGCCCGGTAGAGCTCGGGAGTCATCTTCTCTCCGGCGCCGAGGTTGTCATCGACCCGGATTTTGATGAAATCGACGCCTAGAGCGATATTCGCGTCCACTTGCGCTTGGACCTCTTCGACGGTGGTGCCGGTGACGACTTCGCCGGCGACGGTAATCCTTGCGCGTTCGAGATTGGCATCCTCCGCGTCGCGAAGCGCGACGGCCTCGACTCCGTCACCGCCGAGAGAGTTCACCGTCGTGACACCGTAGCGTGCGTAGAGACTGAGCTGTCGGAGCAAGTTCTCCCGGTTGTAGTGGTTACCTTCGAGCCCGAGCACGCCGCTCACATGACCGTGGGTGTTGATGAGTCCGGGGACGATCGTCTTGCCAGAGACGTCGATGCGCTCAGCACCCGCGGGGATCTCGACGGAGTCGGCCGCGCCCACAGCCTCGATCCGGCCGTCGCGCACGACGACAACGGCGTTTGCGATGGCGTCGGCACCGGTTCCATCGAAGAGAGTGGCGCCGAAGAAAGCCTGACTGCCGTCCGGAGGCGCAGCCTCGTCAGATTCTTGGGAGGAGCAGCTGGCCAGAAAGCTGGCGAAAACGATGGCCCATAGAGTTGTTCTCATGACGACCCTCCTGAAGCGGGCACTCTACCCCATCCGCGCTCGTGGCGGCAAAGTTCGAAGCCGCCCGCCTAGCCGATGACGTCCGAGTAGAGTCGGTGGAGATTCTTGCCCGCGAGCTTTTCCAGCTTGTCGCCCGCGAAGCCGCGCTTCGATAGTCCATCGAGGACAACTTCCATGCGGCGCGGCCCGTTCAGCTCGTTGATGTAGAGGGGCCAGTGCTCGGGCTGAAATTGGGCGCCTTCCTCTTCCTGAAGAACGCGGATCTCTTCCGGGTCGTCGGTGATGACGCGGTGATCGCGGTCGCTTCCAATACAGACGTGGTCGATGCCAGCGACATTGACCGCGTGGTCGATATGGTCGAAGTAGGTGTCGAGAGCCTCGGTGGTTTTGTTGGTCACGAACACTCGGATCTGGCAGATGCCGACGACGCCTCCGTGGTCTGCGAGTAACTTCATGTTCTCGTCGGTGGTGTTCCGGACGTGTTGGTGCACCGACTCGCAACAGGTATGGGAAATGATGATCGGTTGTTTCGATAACTTGATGGCGTCGGCCATCGTCGCCATCGACGCATGGGACGTGTCGATGAGCATCCCGACCTCGTTCATGCGCTCGATGAGCTCGGCCCCAAACGCGCTCACGCCACGATTGTCCCGCTCGCGGCAGCCGGATCCGACGTAGTTTTGGTAGTTGTAAGTGAGTTGGATGCTGCGAACGCCGAGCTTATAGAACAGATCGACGCGATCGAGGTCGCGCTGGATAGGCGTAGCGTTCTGGAATTGGTAGTAGATGCCTAGCCGACCGTCCTCTTCGGCGCGCTCCGCGTCGGCGATGGTTGTCGCCTTCATGAAACGCTCCGGGTGCGCGTCGATATGTCGATCGTAGTCAAGAATCGACCGAAGTGCTTCGTCGAACGCGGTCTCGCCATAGGTTTTTGGATCGCACAACGTGACGCCGATCGCGTTCGTCCCGCTATCGAGGATCTCCCCGATCAACTCCATCGAATGGCTGAGGCGGATTTCTCCGAGGGCATCGAGTACTAACATAGCGGCCATTTTGACACAGGTCGCGCTATAGTTGGTCCGAGGAATTCATGCGGTGTTTGAAATCCGCACTTCTTGTCTGGGGTGCGTGCACGCTCGCCGCCTGCGGTGGCGAGGACGGCTCGCCGACCGCTGCGAGCCGGACCGTTTCGATTCTAGGTGACGCCCGACAGGTACAGGCCGGCACCTCAATCGGTGACATCCTCAGCTACCGCGGCGCCCCGGCGGGCGAAAAATCGCTCGAGTTCACCTGGGACGAGGGGACCCGTCGGGAACGGTCGATTCGTTCGACGTCGGCATGCGAACCCCGAGAGGCGACGGTCTTTTCGACCTCGAAGGTGTCGTGAGCCACGAATACGCGGATGTAACGTCGACGGTGACGAAGTCGGTACGGGTTGTGCTCAAAATCGAGGGTCGGGACGGAGGCTGTACTCGAGTCCGTGACGTGACGGTCACCCAAGGCTCGGGGCCGGGTTTCGCCGCCGGCGGGGCTTTGCGGGTGACACTCAACGACCCCGTTCCGTTGGAGGTTTCTTCTCGGTGTCCGCATTTGTCAAGAAACCGACGAGCAAAACCGGTGACGCCAATCTCGTGTTCTCCACACCGGATGGGTCGTCGATTCGCACCATGGGCTCGGGCTGTGCAAAAAAGAGCGCCGAGGTCGTCGAGTGCCTCATTCTGAAACATTGGTGACGGCGAGGAGAAATCGGAGTTCGTACAATACGATGCACCGGAGGTGGGGAAACCGAAGGACATCCGTGGTTCCGTCACCCTCGTGGGACGAGATGTGTCACCGGTCGCGCAATACGTGACAACGATCGAGCCGTAGTTTTTCACCACGGAGACCCGGAGCAGAGGAAGCGCACCTGAATGCCGAATGCCAACAGGGAAATACGTGAAATGATCTATCTTCAAGTCACGTTCTATCTCGAGGCGCAGGATGTTCAACGGTTCGAGACGTTCTACGCAGAGGAATTTTTGCCGGTTATTCTGGAGCACGGATTTGTCGCGGTTGGAATATTCAAGACGCTCGTCGGGCGCGCGGGCGAGGTCACGGAGATTTGGAAATTCGAGAGTTTGTCGGATTATGAGAGCAAGTGGAGGGCGTTGATGGCCGACCCTCGGGTGAAGACGATTTTCGAAACTACCGGTCCTATGGTCAAAGAGGAAAGCTTCAAGCTCATGGAAAGCGTTTCCTTCGTCGAGGCTCCCTAGTGGACTGTAACAGATATTCGTTGCCAAAATCGCAGGCCCTTTTGCGCGCTGGCTGCGTTCTCGAGCATTAGTTGCAGTTCGGCCTTCGGCCTTGC
>CAMYKY010000076.1 GCA_947259165.1 uncultured Acidobacteriota bacterium
CAAACCCTGGGAAACCAGCGCCCCGGATCGTGAACACCGCACGTGTGGATGAGACGAAGCGCCGTACGCTGTTCCGCGGAATTGCCTGAAGCGAGTAGCTCGGAGAGACGTACGAATGAAACCTGAGAACAATCCTGCTCAGCCGCGAACATTGCAATAAGCACGACAAGCATCATGGGCGACTCGCAGTCCGTCGTTGGTCCGCCGAACAGTAAGTAGATGGTTCAATATAGTTCTGGACGTCCGTTTGCGATAGATCGCGAGGGTGTCCATGTATGAAAATCGTGAATTCCGGATGACGGAGTGCAAGTACCCTGTTCGCGCTGGGATGTGGGTTGCGGGCTCTCGGCTGTGCCATGCTTATCCTGCGGGCGGTGGTTAGATAAGACGATAACAGTTCGAAATCTGAAGGATATTCTAGTGGTGTCCCATCGGCGGTTCAACTAGCGTTTGTCGAGGGGGCTTCGGACGCCGCGGCCGCCACGGTTCAGGACGTGGCAGTAGATCATCGTCGTGGTGACATCTTTGTGCCCGAGAAGCTCCTGAATGGTGCGGATGTCGTAGCCGTCTTCCAGGAGGTGGGTCGCGAAAGAATGTCGAAGCGTATGACAGCTCGCGGGCTTGGAGATTCCGGCGGCGAGAACGGCCTGCTTGACGGCGCGTTGGAGGGCGCTCTCGTGCAGAAAGTGTCGACGGCGCTGGTCGGTCTCGCGATGGCAATACTGTCTCGTTGCGGGGAAGACCCACTGCCATCCCCAGGCACGCGGAGCATTCGGGTATTTCTTGTCGAGTGCGTAGGGTAGCTCCACGAAGCCGGCTCCAGTTCTAACGTCGCGCTCGTGTTGCGCTCGCGCCCGCCGTAGTTGGGCGGCCAGGGGTTTCACCAGGCTTTCGGGCAGCATCGTGATGCGATCTTTTTCTCCCTTTCCGTCGCGGACGATGAGCTCTCGACGCTGAAGGTCCACGTCTTTGGTGCGCAGTCGGCAACACTCGAGCACGCGTAGGCCCGAGCCGTAGAGCAGCGACGCCATCAGCGCGGTGGTTCCCGCCATACGGTCGAGCACCGCGTTGACTTCGCGTCGAGTGAGCACGAGCGGCAAACGGGTAGGACGTTTGGCGCGCGCAAACTCCATCTCATTGAGCTCGCGGCGAAGAACATGACGATACAAAAACAGCACCGCGGAGAGCGCTTGGCCTTGGGTCGAGGCACTCACCTTGTGTCGGGTCGCCAGTGCTGACAGAAAGGCCGAGATCTCAGCCTCTCCCATGATCTCGGGGTTGCGCTTGTCGTGAAAGAAGATAATGCGTTTGATCCAGGAGACGTACGCCTTCTCTGTACGGGGGCTGTAGTGCCGGATTCGAATCTCCTCGCGGACTCGGTCCAGCATTCGTGGTTTGGGCGCGGCCTCGTCGACCGGATCCGGGTTGGCGACCGGCGCGCGTTGATTGCGTCTTCGTGGCGTGGTCCGCTGCAGCCTGTGCGTCTTGCTTCGTTTGTCCATCGTCACCTCCGTGAAGGCTCCGACCGACGGCACCCTCACGTTAATAAGACGAGAAAATGGACACGGATCCTCCCCCGGCAAGTCATTTTCTGTTCGACGATCGGGATCGTGCAGCTACGGCTTGACGCCGCGAACGATGTGGGCTGGACTGTCGAAGATAACGGTGCCATCAGGAGTTACGAAGCGACTCAGCGCGTCCTCGGCCTCCTCCAATATACGCTCGATTTGAGCCTCGCTCAGGTGGACACCCATCACGGGGAGCCAGCCTCGCAAATCCGCAGTGACCATGGCGCGGATACTGGGAAACTGGCCCGTACCGTGTTGGGTTGTGATCTCGACGGAGGAAACGCCGGAACTCTCGAAAAGTGAATGCAGCTCTTCCCGGTCGCCTAAGACGAACGGAGCTCGAAGGGCATCGCCGGCGCATTTGCCTCCGATGCGGTCGAGCAGCGCGACTTCGATCGGGTAGGCCTCGCTATGGTCGAGGGAGTCCCAAACGGCTACTGCGAGTCGCCCACCGGGAGCGAGCACCCGCGTCATCTCGCGAAGTGCTTGGGGTCGGTCTTCGAAGAACATCAATCCGAACTGGCTCACGACCGCGTCAAACGATTCATCCTCGCATGGCAGGGCTTCGGCCGTACCCATTCGCCAATCGACCTCGGGCGCAAGCTCGGCAGCGACCGAAAGGAACCCGCGGCCCGGGTCGACGCCAACGACCGCTCCTTCCGCACCCACGTGGGTCACCGCTTCTCGGGCGAGAACTCCGGTACCGCACGCGACATCGACAACCCGGTGCCCCGGCCCGATTCGCGCCGCCTCCGCCACGAGCGGGGCCCACTGCTGGAACAAAGACGGCACATGGAGTTGCTCGTACGCGGTCGCGGCCGCGACTTCTTCTCGTGGTGCAGAATCCTCCATATCTACCTCCCCGCTGCCGTAAACGACCGCGCGCCTCCTGCTGCCAAACAATGACGCGAGTGCGCGGGTCACGCAACCCGAAGCCAGGCGATCTTCAACGGGGGTGCATCATCGACGGACGGAAAATCCTCCTCAGGCTCGACCACGTCGATGCTCGCTAGCGAACGACCGCATTTTTGGGCGGTGCGCTCCAACACTTGAACCCACGCGTCGCAGTCGACGCGTGCGGCGTTATTGGTGACGACAAGCGCACCCCCCGGCGCCGTAGCGAGTAGCGCAGGCTTGAACAAGCTCGGATAGTCGCGCACGAGATCGACAGCGCCGAATGGAGACTTGGCCCATCGTGGAGGATCGAGAACGACGAGGTCGAACGAACGCGGTTCCAAGCGTTGATATTGCCTATGCCGGGCGGCTCGACCTTTGACGGAGAGGCCGGCCAACTGCCGGAGGACGGGGATGACATCCTCTTCAATGCAGTGCACGCGCTCGCCTCGGATGTCGTTGAGCTCGAGGTTGCGGCGCGCCCAATCGATCGCCGAGCGTGCGAAGTCAACGTTCCAAACTTCAGAGGCGCCGCCAATCGCCGCGCAAAGCGTGGCTCCACCCGTGTAGGCGAATAGGTTGAGGACGCTGTGACCTTCCGCGTGCTGTCGGATGAGGCGTCTGCCGGCCCTAAAATCCAAGAATAGCAATGGATCTTGTCCACGGTGGCGCGGGGTCACATCGTAGCGGATGCCGAGCTCGCTCCCGATGGGTGGTCCGCCACTCCAGTTCGCATGATCGGTCTTTTCGGCGCGATGGTTCCAAACGGGTGTGAGCGGGATTCCCATCTCGTCCTCGAACGCTCGGTGGTAGGCGTTGATCTCTTCCGGGGTCAACGCTTCTCGCCAAGTCTGCAACAAGAGAATCGGCCCATAGCGATCGATCGCGAGGCCTGGTCGGCCCTCGGCGACTCCGTGGAAGAGGCGGTAGCAGTCGGTTCCCTCGGCTTGCAGGCGGCGCAGCAGTTCTCGTCGGCGCTCGACCGCGCGACGGACGAGCGGAACGCTCACGGGCTACGCGCCGGGCCAGTCGGGGTGGAACGGGGCGGCGACGACTTGATGTTGGAATCCGTTCTCGTCGTCGAGGAGCGCTTCGAGCCTCGACGGGCGGGCGGAGCTCGGGCACACGTAGTGGCGAACGACGACGAGCTCGGTGTTACCTTCGATCCGATTCGAACCTCTTTCGGCCACGATCGACCCTGCGCCCCACTGCCGCTGGACTCCGTTCGTGCACGTCAACACCAACGTGTTCAAGCGCGCGGCGACGCCGTTCGTTTCCTTCAGAGCAATGCGCAAATCAGCGTCGTCGTCGTCTTGAGCCGGGCCGAGAATGCGGGCTGACATCTCGAAGCTGGCACTCTGAAGATTCGGTGTTGTCGCAGCAAGCGGGTCCGACTCGGTGGTCATCGAATCGGAACATGCGAGGCCAAGGGTGAGTAGCGAGATCGAAAGCCAGCGCATGATCAAGCCGCGACCAGGCCCGAGTGGCGTAACAGCGCCTCGGTCGAGGGTTCCCTTCCTCG
Source organism: uncultured Acidobacteriota bacterium (assembly GCA_947259165.1). Taxonomy (GTDB): domain Bacteria; phylum Acidobacteriota; class Vicinamibacteria; order Marinacidobacterales; family SMYC01; genus CAMYKY01. Next base: position 3,985 of record CAMYKY010000076.1, read on the forward strand.
GAATTGCTTGAAGATGTCCATGGGCGGCGCACTCCCTCCGAGAGAGAGCACCGTGTCGCGAAAGCGGTGGCCCGTCGCCTCGATCGAAGCCGGCGCGTCGAGTCCTGCTTCCTCGAACGCGGCGAACGCGTCGGCGGAGAGGACCTCGGCCCATTTGTACGAGTAGTACCCGGCTGCGTAACCACCCTGAAAGATGTGCGAGAAACCGCATAGGAACTGGTCGCCGGGAATGGGCGGCAATACCGTCGTCGTCTCGGCAACGCGTCGCTGAACGTCTTCGGGACTCTCGGAGCCATTCACGTCGAAGCGATGGTGAAGCTCGAGGTCGAGGACGCCGAAGTTCAATTGGCGCAGCATGAGACTGGCAGCTCGAAAGGTGCGGCCGGCAACGATCTTCTCGAAGAACGCGTCGGGTAGTTTCGCCTGCGTGTCGACGTGCTCTGACAAGCCGACCAAGGTGTCGTGGTGGTAGCACCAATTCTCCATGAATTGGCTCGGGAGCTCGACAGCGTCCCATTCGACGTTGCGGATCCCGGCGGCGAGTCCGTAGTCGACCTGGGTGAGCATATGCTGGAGCGTGTGCCCGAACTCATGGAACACCGTCTCGATTTCTCGAAACGTCATGAGCGAGGGCTTACCGTCCACGGGGGGAGAGCCGTTGCAGACCAGATAGGCCACCGGGAGTCGCGCGCGACCGGACGCCTGCGGGAACAAGGCGCTACGGCCCACCACTTCATTCATCCACGCGCCACCGCGCTTCTCCGAAGGACGGCTGAACGGGTCCATGTAGAACGATGCGATGTGCTCACCGTCCATCGAGCGCACGTGAAAAAAACGCACGTCCTCGTGCCACAACGAAGCCTGGCCGTCCGCGGCCACGACGTCGATCCCGAAAAGGCGTTTGGCGAGGTCGAACAGCCCGTCGAGAACCCGCGGCATCGGGAAATAGGGACGCAGCTCCTCCTCGCTGTAGTCGAAGCGGGCCTCCCGGAGCCGCTCGCTCCAAAAGGCGACGTCCCATTGTTGGATGTCGTCGGCCTCATCCGATGCGCCCTGTTCGCGCATGTAGGTCCGCAGCTCCTCGAGATCGTTGTGTGCGGCCTCAAACGACGCGACGCGGAGCTCCTCGAGGAGTTTTTCCGCGGCGGCGATCGAGCCCGCCATTTTGCGAGACAAAGACAGCTGTGCGTAGGTGTCGAATCCGAGGAGGTTCGCTTCTTCGAGACGAAGGCGCAAGATCGACGCAATGAGCGGGCGATTGTCGTGCTCGCCATGACTCGCGCGGCTGACGTACGCTCGGTAGAGTTTTTCGCGAAGGTCGCGGCGGGTACTGTGTTTCATGAAACCCATGAAGCTCGGCCCGTCGAGATTGATCCGCCAGGGACCACTCTCGGCGTTGGCCGATTCCGTACCTGGGGTCCCTGCCATCTTCGCCGCGTGGGCGGCCATCTCGAGCGCGCTGTTGGGAAGCCCCGCGACTTCGGCAGGCTCGGTCAGCTCCAGCGCGAACGCCTTCGTCGAATCCAGAAGCTGGTTGCCAAAGCGGGTCGACAGCCCGGCGAGCTCCAGCTTGACGGCCCGAAACCGCTCGCGCTTTTCTCCTTCGAGACCGACGCCGGACAAGTCCGCGGCCTGGATGAGCTTTTCCAGAATCCGCCGCTGAGAGGCGTCGAGATCTTTGGCCGCAGCGCTATCGCGAAGCTCGGTGAGCGCGCGGTAGATCGCCGGGCTCTGGCCAATGCGCATCGACAGCTTGACGACTTCGGGCTCGACTTTCTCGTAGGCCTCGCGAAGTGCTTCGCTGTTTTTGACGCTCAGCAAATGCTCGACGACTCCCCATCCGAAGCCCAGCCGGTCGTGCATGCGCTCGATGGGCTCGACGATGCCTCGCCAGCTGGGTTGAGCGTCGGCCTCGAGCTTTTCAAGCATCCCAGCAACTTCCTGAACCAGCTGAGTGACGCCGGGCCTGACGTCATCGGGCCGGATCGCGTCGAATCGTGGGAGCATCGAAGCGTCTTGAAGAATCGGATTGTCGGTCGCCATCTCCTCTATTGTACACACGAGTTGGCGGCCCGGCGGCTGGAGACTGCGCTATACTCCGCGACCGATGTCTGCATCTCAGGAAACAACCACTCCGAAGGAACACCCGGTCGTTCTTCCACTTCGGGGGGCGTTCGGCGGACTCCTGATGGGGCTCGCGAACCTCGTGCCCGGTATCAGTGGCGGGACGATGCTGCTGTCGACCGGGGTCTACCCCGAGTTCATCGGCGCGATCGCAGAGGTAACCACCTTTCGGTTCAAGCCTCGCTCGCTCGTGCTGCTGGCGAGTGTCGTCAGTATGGCGGCGATCTCGATCCTCCTTTTTGCCGGACCGGTCAAGGATCTCGTCGTCACGCAGCGCTTCCTCATGTATAGCCTTTTCATCGGGCTGACATTAGGAGGCGTGCCGATCGTGTGGCGACTCGCCAAACCCGTGAGCCCCGGCCTGGCGCTCGGGGCGGCGGTGGGATTCCTCGCTATGGTGCTCATGGCGCTCGGACAACCGGCGTCGGGCAGTGCCGCGGGCCCCAACTACAGTCTTCTTTTCGTCGCCGGGCTCGCGGGCTCGAGCGCGATGATCCTCCCCGGCGTCAGTGGCGGCTACCTTCTGCTGCTTCTCGGGCAGTACGTTCCCATTCTCAGTGCAGTCAGTGATTTCAAAGAGGCGCTGCTAGGCTCACCGCGAGACTACGCGCTCGCTTGGACTGCGATGAAACTGGGGATCCCGGTTGGAGTGGGTGTCGTGGTAGGCGTCGTCGGTGTCAGCAATCTGGTGCGCTGGCTTCTCGACCACTTTCGAAAACCCACGCTCGGACTGCTTCTGGGTCTTCTCCTCGGGGCCGTCGTCGGGCTTTGGCCATTCCAGCAGGCGGTCCGCCCGGAGCCCGGTAACATCATTAAAGGAACGGAGGTCACGAGCTCGAATCTGGAGTCGTTCGAACCGGAGGACTGGCCGACAGCCCACTTCTCCCCTTCCGGCGCGCAAATAGCGACGTCTTTGGGACTGATCGGACTCGGATTCGCAGCGACACAGCTTCTCAGCAGGGTCGGACGTAAGCCGCGCGAGCTGTGACGCTTAGAAAGTTTGACGCGGTTCGACCGCAGCAGTAACATTACATAGGCAACTTCACAAAGCCGCAAGGAGCATAGATTTGAGCAAGAGTGCAACAGTTTCCGAGGCCACGTTCATGGATACGGGCCTTCCCCTTTACTCCGAGCTTCCCTACAAGGTCGCTGACCTGTCGCCCAAGACGGTGGCATTCGGCCGCAAGGAAATCGAGCTCGCCGAGCACGAGATGCCGGGCCTGATGGCGTTTCGCGAGAAATATCGCCAGGAGCAGCCGCTAAAAGGCGCGCGCATCATGGGCTCGCTGCACATGACGATCCAAACCGCAGTGCTCATCGAGACGCTCACTGAGCTCGGTGCCGAGGTGCGCTGGGTCAGCTGCAACATCTTTTCGACTCAGGACCACGCTGCGGCAGCGGTTGTCGTGGGGCGAGACGGTACCCCCGAGGATCCCAAGGGTCCGGCCGTTTTCGCGTGGAAGGGCGAGAGCCTCCCCGAATACTGGTGGTGCACGTTCCAGGCGTTTCAATGGCCTGACGGAAATCCGCCCAACATGATTCTGGACGACGGTGGCGACGCGACGCTGCTCGTTCACAACGGCAACGACTACGCCAAAGCGGGCAAGGTTCCGTCGCCGGATACGGCAGAGAGCGAAGAATTCGAAGTCGTCCTTACGCTGCTGGGCCGAGTCCACGAGGAAACTCCGGATTTCTGGGCTCCGATCGCCAAAGCCATCAAAGGCGTCAGCGAGGAAACGACCACGGGTGTGCACCGTCTCTACCACATGGAAAAAGACGGCTCGCTCTTGTTCCCCGCCTTCAACGTGAACGACTCGGTCACCAAGAGCAAGTTCGACAACATCTACGGATGCCGGCACTCGCTCGTTGACGGGATCGTCCGCGCGACCGACGTCATGTTGTCGGGCAAAGTGGCCGTCATCTTGGGCTACGGCGACGTGGGCAAGGGATGCGCGCAAGCCATGTCCGGTCAGAAGTGCCGCGTCGTTGTCACCGAGGTCGATCCGATTTGCGCGCTCCAAGCGTGCATGGACGGTTATCAAGTCGTCCAGCTCGACGATGTCGTCGAGACCGCGGACATCTTCGTCACCGCCACCGGCAATCTCGACATCATCACCGCCGAGCACATGAAGAAGATGAAGCACAATGCGATCGTCGGCAACATCGGTCACTTCGACAACGAGATCGATATGGCCGGGCTGGCGAAGACCGAAGGCGTCGAGAAGATCAACATTAAGCCTCAGGTCGACGAGTGGCGTTTTGGTCCAGGGCATTCGATCATTGTGCTGTCAGAGGGGCGTTTGTTGAATCTCGGTAACGCGACCGGCCACCCGAGCTTCGTCATGAGCAACAGCTTTTCAAACCAGGTGGCGGCTCAGATCGAGCTCTACAAAAACGCGGACAAGTACGAGAAGAAGGTCTACACCCTACCCAAGGAGCTCGACGAGGAAGTCGCGCGCATGCATCTCGACAAGCTCGGCGCCAAGTTGACGAAGCTCACCCAAGAGCAAGCTGACTACCTCGGCGTCAAAGTGGAAGGGCCCTTCAAACCCGCGCACTATCGTTACTAGACGCGCGCAAAAAAAAGGTGACCTCCCACAACGGGAGGTCACCTCGACTCTGCTAAGAATCCTACGAAAGCGCTCCGGCGAGGAACATCGTGCCGAAATGGAGCGTCAACACAGCCTTGCCCTCGAACTTGCCGTGGCCCGGCGTGATGTCGAGCAGCATATGGTCGGCGGTTCCCATCGACGATGAGTACATCGAGTCGAGCTTGATCACTTTCGCCATATCGGGTGTGGTACCGCGCGCCAGACCACCCGTGTAGAGCCCCATCGTCCAGTCGTCAGCGCCGTTTTTCACCACGCCGATAGTGTACTCGCCGGCCGGGATCGCGGTTCCGCCCGACGAGGCGGCAGCGGTCAACGTGAGCTTGGGACTCCGCGGGGTCACGAACGAGCCGACAGGCGCGCTCTCGGCATGGGTGAGGTTGGCCGGCGTCGTGCCGTAAGCGATGGTCGCCTCGGCGCCGCTCGGAAGTTTGGCGGAAACGGTCTTGCTGAAGTGCGGGTGTGCGAGAGAAAAACTCGGTGCCAGTAAAAGTACCAGCATACAAAGAACGGACAAAATTCTCATTAAAGCCTCCTGTTGGGGCGGATGCTACCGGGTCTCGGGCAGAGATTGCAACCGGCATTGTGACGAGAGTGTGGCGAGCACGTGGCGAGCCGAAGGCGAAAAACGAGATAAGTCCTTTAGGGTGAGTAAGAAACGGAGCAGGGCGCGTAAAACTTACTCAACCGGTCGATTCATATTGCATTGGCTGTTCTTCGTTTCGCCAATCGAGTTGACAACAGCCGTGCTTGGCGCAGTTCCCCACGTCTCGTAGTTCGCGGTGACTAAGCTGGCGCGATCTTTGCTAATCTAAATCAACGAGATCGTCGACATCCCACGCTACGCGGCGCGTCCCTTAGGGACGGCCGCCATCGAAACAACGCTGCCTCATCGTCTGTCGTCAGGGGGAACTATGAAGTTTAGCGCTCGCACGTCGGTTCTGCTCAGTCTTGTTGTAGCCATCATCCACGCAGTCGGCTGCGGCTCGACTCAACCGGAGCCCATCGATCCAGCCAGTCAAGATCCGCGTTGGGCCGACGTCATCGACTCCCACACGAGCGGACTCGTGTCGAAGGCAACGACGATCCGGGTGCGCTTCGCAGACGACGTCGTCGCCGAGGAGCGCGTGGGCGAGGATGCGTCGCTTTCGGTAAACATCGAGCCGGCGGTCCGAGGCAGCCTGACGTTTGGAAGCCGCAGAGACATCGTGCTCGTGCCCGAGGGCTCTCTCACCGGTGGACAGCGCTACCGGGTCACGCTCAGTCGAAGCGATCTCATCGGTATCCCGGAAACGCTCCGCGACTACGAATTCGACTTCGAGATCATCCAACAACAGTTCGAGATCGAGGTTCACGGACTCACGGCCAGCGCGACCGACGATTCGGGCATGGTCCTCGCCGGCGTCGTCCGCACGGCAGACGTCGAGGACGCCGACGGGATCGAGACAATGTTCTCGGCCAACTTCCTCGGTCTCGATCGCCCGCTGGAGTGGCGCCATTCCGGCGACGGCAAAGCGCATCAGTTCGAAGTTCGAGAGCTCGTACGCCAGGACCAAGCGCAAACACTTCGGCTCAACTGGAATGCATCCGTCATCGGTCTCGACGAAAAGGGCGAACGCGATATCGAGATCCCCGCGACGGGCGTATTCGAAGTGACGCGGGTGCAATCCGTTCGCGAAGCGCAACCGTATGTCCAGGTCTATTTTTCGGACACTCTCGACCCGCGACAAAACCTCAACGGTCTCGTGCGTCTCGGTGATTCGACGCCGCGGACACGCATCGAGGGAAACGTGCTCAAGATCTACCCCGAGGCTAACTTCGAGGGCACCGCGAGCGTCGTTCTCGAGCCGGGAATCCGCAACGACCAGGGCGAGCCCCTTCCCGCGCAATTCACGCGCGCGGTCGTGTTTCAGACACAAAACCCCCAGGTGCGCTTCGTGGGGACCGGCGTCATCCTCCCCGAGAATCCGGTTCTTAGCATTCCCTTCGAAGCCGTCGGCGTCGACGCGGTACGCATTACCGCGTTTCGCATTTTCGACAATAACGTGAGCCGATTCCTCCAATCCAACAAGCTCGACGGCTCGGACGAGCTCGGCCGCGTCGGTCGCTATCTGTGGCGTCGCACGCTTCAGCTGTCACCTCCCGAGCCGACTCGTTGGAACCGCTACACCCTCGACGCGACCGAGCTGTTCGAAGAACACCCGGGCGGTCTGTTCCGCCTGAGTCTTTCGATCCTCCGCTCTGACTCGAGCATGGCGTGTCCAGGGCCGGCGCCGCCCGATACACCTGACATCGTCCCAGCGAACAACGAAGACCTCTGGGTGCAAGAACACAGCAACTGGGGCTATTACGAGGACTACTACGGGCAGAGCCACGACGGCAGCACCTGGCAGGACCGCAACGATCCGTGCAAAGACGCGTACTACCAGTACGCGCCCGGTGCGAAGGCCGAACGCAACTTTCTGGCATCGAACATTGGCCTTCTCGTCAAACGCCAGCCTACCGGCAAATTGTTCATCGTTACCACCGATCTCAGAACGTCGGAGCCGATGAGCGGCGTCGAGCTCACCGTCATGAACTTCCAGGACCAGCCAATTGGCGAAGCGCGGAGCAACACCAACGGATTCGCCGAGCTCGACACCCAGCAAACTCCCTTCTACCTGCTGGCCGAAAACGGCACCGAAAAAGGTTATCTCAAGCTTTCCAAGGGCACAGCGCTCCCGCTCAGCCATTTGGACGTGGGCGGCGAGAACGTGACCCGCGGTGTCAAAGGGATGCTCTACGGCGAGCGAGGCGTCTGGCGTCCAGGCGACGAGCTCTTTCTCACCTTCGTGCTCGAGGACGAAGCCAACGTGATCCCCGCCGAACACCCGGTGACGTTGGACCTCGTCAACCCGAGAGGCCAGCTCGTCGAACGTCAGACCAACACGACTCCCGTGGGCCGCTTCTACAAGTTCGCGCTGAAGACTGCGGACGACGCTCCTACCGGTCTTTGGAGTGCCAAAGCGAAGCTAGGTGGCGCGAGTTTCTCGAAGACGCTTCGCGTGGAGACGGTGATGCCCAACCGTCTCAAAGTCGAGCTGGACTTCGGCACGGACCGACTCGATCGCGCAGACACGCCAGTCAAGGGCGAGCTGTTCGGTCAGTGGTTGAGCGGTGCAACCGCATCAGGGCTCAACGCGGATGTGCAGGTCCGACTCAGGCCCACGCCCACGAGGTTCAACCGCAACACGGATTTCCAGTTCGACGATCCCACTCGGGAGTTCTCCGGCGAGCCCGAGACCATTTTCGAAGGAAGCCTCGGTGCGGACGGCCTCGCGCGCTTCGACGCGCGCTTCGATCTCGAGCAGAGCGCACCCGGGATGTTGAACGCGAGTTTCAACTCACGGGTTTTCGAAAACGGCGGCGCCTTCAGTACGAGCCGCACCAGTGTCCCGTTCTCGCCTTACGAGCACTACGTCGGTGTCAAGCTCCCCAAGGGCGACGCGACGCGCAATATGCTGCTGACCGACGTGGACCACACGGTGGAGCTCGCCACGCTGAGCTCCGACGGCGAGCCGGTCTCTGTCGAGGCTATCCGAGTCTCGCTCTACAAAATTCACTGGAGATGGTGGTGGGACAAATCGGGTGACTCGTTGGCGCAGTACTCCGCAGCGTCTCACGCTGGCATCGTGAGCCAGGGCACGGTGGCGACTGTCGACGGCCAAGGCTCGTGGCAGTTCCAGATTCAGTATCCGGCTTGGGGACGCTACTTGCTGCGCGCCTGTGACACCGCCGGCGGCCATTGCAGCTCCAAGGTTTTCTATATCGATTGGCCGGGCTGGGCAGGACGAGCGCAGGAGCAAGCTGGCCCGGGAGCGAACACGCTCGCGTTCGTCTCGGACAAATCGAGCTACACCGTCGGCGACGTCGCGAAAATCCAGCTTCCAGAAGCAACGGAAGGCCGGGCACTGGTGACCATCGAGTCGGGGACGCGCATCCTCGACCAGCGTTGGGTCGAGCTAGGACCCGGCGAAGCCGCCGAGCCGCTCGAGCTTGCCATCACCGATGCGATGAGCCCGAATGTCTACGTCAGTGTCACCCTCGTACAACCCCACGCCGGCAAAGCCAACGACCGTCCAATTCGGCTCTACGGCATCATTCCGTTGATGGTCACCGATCCCGCGACGCGTTTGAAGCCCGTGCTCGACGCCCCGGAGGAATGGGCGCCCAAGACAACGGCGTCCATCAAAGTCTCGGAGGCGTCGGGTCACGCCATGAACTACACGGTCGCGGTCGTCGACGAGGGACTCCTCGGCCTCACCGGATTCAAGACGCCCAATCTTCACGATCACTTCTACAAGCGGGAGGCGCTCGGCATTGCCACCTGGGATCTGTTCGATGACGTCGTCGGCGCCTACGGAGGAGAGCTGGAGCGGCTTCTCGCTCTCGGTGGCGGTGACGGTGGCGACATCGAACAGGAACGGGAGCGCAAGCGTTTCCCTCCGGTTGTGACCTTCCTCGGGCCCTTTGAGCTCGCGCGACGCGGCGAGAACGTGCACACCTTCGAGCTGCCTCAATACGTCGGCGCAGTGCGGGTGATGGTCGTCGCGGGAAGCGATGCCGCCTACGGCTCCGCCGACAAGTCCGTGTTCGTCCGGCAACCCTTGATGTTGCTTCCCACGATGCCCCGCGTCGTGGGCCCGAACGAGAAGCTCAAGGTCCCGGTATCGACGTTCGTCATGGACGACACCATCCGCGATGTCACCTTGAAAATTGAGACCGACCCGGCGTTCGACATCGTCGGCTCCGACACCGTGACCCTCAGCTTCGAGGAGCCTGAAGAACAGATGGGGTTTTTCGAGCTCGCGGTAGGCCCGTCGCTTGGCAAGGCGAACGTGCGCGTCACCGCGACGAGCGGACGCCACCGAGCGGAAGCTGCAATCGACATCGACGTTCGAAGCCCGAACCCGCCCACGACACGCATGATGCGGATGGTCCTCCAGCCCGGAGAAACGTGGGAGAGCCACGTGGAGCCGCACGGCCTACGGGGCAGCAACCATGTGACCCTCGAAGTCTCCGCCGTACCACCACTCGATCTCGAACGTCGCCTCGACTACCTCATTCGCTACCCACACGGTTGCGTCGAGCAAACGACCTCGGCCGTGTTCCCTCAGCTGTACCTTCCGAGCCTCACGAAACTCGATGAGACGCGGCGCGCGGCAATCGAGCGCAACGTCCAGACGGGCATCGACCGCCTCCGCGGCTTTCAAACACCGATGGGGAGCTTCGTCTACTGGCCCGGCGGTTTCTGGGTCGTCAACACCCGCAACAACTGGGCGACGAACTATGTCGGGCACTTCCTCGTCGAAGCGGATCGGCTCGGCTACCACGTTCCCGCGGACATGATGGCCAATTGGATCAACCATCAGAAGGCAAACGCGCATTCCTGGGCTGGCGGAAGCAACTACGCGACGCTCGACCAGGCATACCGTCTCTACACCCTCGCGCTCGCGAACGCTCCCGAGATGGGCGCGATGAACCGGTTGCGTGAATCGAGCTCGCTACCTCCGGAGGCGCGTTGGCAGTTGGCCGCCGCGTACCGCCTGGCCGGACTTCCCGACGCCGCCACCGATCTGGTTCGAGGCGCGACGCTCGTCGTCAATCACGACGGACGACCCGACCCGACCTTCGGCTCAGCGCTTCGAAACCGCGCGATCGTGCTTGCGAGTATGGTGACGCTCGGTAAACGCGCGGAAGCCGATGAGCTCGTTCGATCGATCTCAAAGCAGCTCGCATCGAATCGTTGGCACTCCACCCAGTCGGTGGCGTACGCGCTGTTGTCGCTCGCGAGTTTCTCCGGCGAGGCGGAGATCGGCAATCCAGTCTTCGAGTACGTCGCAGGCCGAGGGGCGTCGGAACGCGTCACCATGACCGCCCCCATTGAGACTTACCCACTTGGGGTTCCCGATACTGGCTCGGCGTTCACGCTAACGAACGCGGCCCAACGAACGCTCTACGCGAGCATCACTCTCGTCGGCACTCCGGAGGCGGGAGCGGAGAAGCCCTCCGCGGCGGGGCTTCGGGTGTCGGTGCGCTACCGCGGCCTCGACGGCCGGGCTGTCGACGTGCGGCACCTGCGCCAGGGAGACGATTTCGTCGCCGAGATGACCCTTACGAATGAAGGGGATGCGGATCTCGCCGACCTCGCCCTCAGCCAGATTCTCCCGTCCGGCTGGGAGATTCTGAACACGCGTCTCGACGCCGAAGAAGGTGAAGCGGTCACGCCATCCGAGCTCGACTACGAAGACATTCGTGATGACCGGGTCTACCGCTATTTCGGCTTGAAGGCGCAGGAGACGAAGCAGTTCTCGACGTTGCTCAATGCTGCCTACACCGGCCGCTACTACTTGCCGAGTGTCTCGGTAGAAGCGATGTACGATGCGAGCAAGAACGGGCGCACCGCGGGTCAATGGGTCGAGGTGGACGAGCAATGAAGACTCGCCGTCGGGTCTTGGTTGGCGTCGCGAGCTTGACGGCCGCGCTCGGGCTCGGGTTCTGGCGCTGCCTGCCGGAGCCTTTGTTCGCGGTGCCGGTCGCTTCAGTTCTTCTCGCGCGGGACGGGTCGCTGCTCGGCGGCCGCATCGCGTCTGACGAACAGTGGCGATTCCCTCCCATCGAAGCAGTGCCTCCCAAGTTCGAAACGGCGATCGTCGCGTTCGAGGACAAGCGATTCCGCAGCCATCACGGCGTCGACCCAGTCGCCATAATTCGCGCTTTCTATCTCAACGTCACTCGGGGAGAGATCGTGAGCGGCGCGAGCACGCTTTCAATGCAGGTCATCCGTCTCGCACGCACCAATCCGGAGCGTAGCGTCCCGCAAAAACTCATCGAGATGGTACTCGCCCTCCGCCTCGATCTCCGCCTCGACAAGGACGACATCTTGGCGCTGTATGCGAGCCACGCTCCGTTCGGCGGCAACGTCGTCGGACTCGAAGCCGCGTCGTGGCGATACTTCGGGCGCCCGCCCGAGCGTCTGTCGTGGGCCGAAGCGGCCATGCTCGCCGTGCTCCCGAATAGCCCCGCGCTCATCCACCCGGGACGCGCCCGAGACGAGCTTCAAACGAAGCGTGACGATCTTCTCCAAAGACTCCATGCCAACGGGGCGTTGTCCGCGCTCGACCTCGAGCTTGCGTTGAGAGAGCCCCTGCCGGACGAGCCCCACGCGCTTCCCCGCTCCGCACCCCATTTGCTAGAGACGCTTCGTGAGCGTGGTGGGAACCCTCGTTTCGAGACGACGATTGACGCGGGGCTCCAACGGGCCGCGAGCAACATTGTTCACGAACACGTCACTCGCCTGAAGCTTCAAGGCATCCACAACGCGGCCGCGATCGTGGTGGACAATGTCGAGTTCGAGGTACTCGCCTATGTCGGCAATGCCGAGTGGTCCATCGACAACGAGCTCGGCTACGCCGTCGATGTCATCCGCCGCCCGAGAAGCACCGGCAGCATCCTGAAGCCGCTCCTATTTGCGGCGATGCTCGAGGCCGGCGACATCCTACCCACGACGCTGGTGGCAGACGTTCCCACGCAATACGCCGGCTACATGCCCGAGAACTACGACCACGCGTATCGAGGCGCCGTTCCCGCCGACGTTGCGTTGGCGCGCTCGCTCAACGTTCCCGCCGTGCGGATGCTGCACCAGCACGGGATCGAACGCTTTTACGATTTCATGCAACACGCCGGCATGACGACGTTGGATCGCGCCCCAGACGACTACGGGCTCACGCTCATCCTGGGTGGGGCGGAGACCACGCTTTGGGACATGGCCGGTGTCTACTCGAACCTCGCCGATGTGGCGCGTCAGAGCGGTCCTGGCAAGACGCGCAGCTACCGCGCCCTCAAGGTCCTCGCTAGCGATACCAGCGAGACCGCACGCACCGCGGAGCTCAGCCCCGGCGCGGCCTGGCTCGCACTCAACGCGCTCGTCGACGTCAAACGACCGGGCGACGGGCGCTTCTGGCGCCATTTTCGCAGCTCGCGCGTCGTGGGGTGGAAGACCGGCACGAGCTACGGACTACGCGACGGTTGGGCCGTTGGAACGACGCCGCGCCACACCGTGGCCGTCTGGGTCGGTAACGCAAGCGGTGAGGGACGTCCAGGGTTGACCGGTTCAGCCACGGCCGCACCGATCCTTTTCGATTTGATCAACCGCCTCGATCCGACGCCCTGGTTTCAACCTCCGTACCTTCACATGAAACAAGTCGAAATCTGCAAGAACGACGGCTATCTCGCCGGAGGCGGCTGTGAGACCGAGCTGTCGTGGGCGCCGAAAAACAGCCACTTCGAACAGGTCAGCCCCTTCAACCGGCGCGTGCACCTCGACGGTGATGGCGCCTGGCGGGTCAACGGTGCGTGTGAATCACCCCGACGCATGAGCCACCGATCGTGGTTCGTGATCCCGACGCGTCTCGAGTTCTACTACCGCAAACACCACGCCGAGTATCAGCCGCTGCCGCGGTTCCGTGAAGACTGCTACCTCGCCGCCGGCATCGAAGGCAAGAGCGGTCCGATGGCGTTTCTCTACCCGAACGCGGGAACGAAGCTCTACATCCCGACCGATCTCGCCCGTAAGCGAAGTGCAACGGTGTTCGAAGCCGTGCACCGCCGCCCCGAAGCCACACTGTATTGGCACCTCGACGACGTTTATCTCGGTACAACGACGACGTTCCACCAGCAAGGCCTGGACATGACACCAGGAGAGCACGTCGTCACTGTCGTCGACGAGACCGGCAACCGACTATCGCGTCGATTCGAAGTGCTGGGCGAGGACTCGAACGAATAGCGGCGAATGGGACCGAGCGCGCCGACGATCTGAAGGCTTCGGCGATCGACAACCAAGCTCGCCAGCGCCTATTGGGAGAATCTCAACGGCAGTATCTCGCAGGAGCATGGGGTCCCGAGCCTTGTAGTCAGTTTGTCTGTGTCCACGATTTCCGTTGGTGACAACAATGACGAGCGGGACAAACGAACATCCCCGTTGGGCCTTTTCTCTCCGGATCCCGGTCGTGTATCATTGACGTTGGCCCAAAAACGAATCCTTCATGACAACTGCGACGCCCCTTAGCGGGGACGGCTCGAACGCCACCGCGAGCTTTTCCGGCTCTCTCACCGAAATACCCCTGGCCAGCGTGCTCCGCCGAATCGCCGTCGAGGAGCGAAGTGGCGAGTTGCACGTCACCGCTCCCTCTTTCAATAAAACGGTCTATTTCGACCGAGGCTTCGTCGTCTTCGCCTCGAGCGATCTGATCGATGACCGTCTCGGGGAGAGCATGATCGAGGCCGGCCGGATCTCTCGCCACGAGTTCGCGCTCGCCAGCATGTTGATGAAGTCGACGAACCAGAAATTCGGGGCGGTTCTCGTCGAGGCCGGAATCGTTCCCGAAGAGGAGCTTGGACGCTACGTCGCAGCTCAAGTCAATCGCATCGTCCTCTCCTTGTTTATGGCGAAGGCGGGTGACTACCGCTTCGACGAAGGTCCTTGCACGGTACCCGTCGAGCTGATGGTGAGCTTGTCCGCCTATAGAATTCTAATGGACGGCGTTCGTCGCATGTCGCGCAAAGCCCTCGTTCTCGAGGGGTTGCCGCCACTCGACACCGAAATTCGAATCGTTGATCAGCCTCCGTTCACGCTCGATTTGGATAAGCTCCGCGCCGACGAAAAATCCGTACTGCGCGCGGCCAGCGATGGCGCAACGATCCGCAGCATCGTCGATAACGCCGGAGGCCACGAGGGCGTCACCCTGCGGGCTTGCTTTGGGCTTCTCTGCGGCGGCATTCTCGAGCCGGTCGCGGACGACCCCAAGCTTCAACTCCTGCGGGTGCAGGAAGAAACCGGCACGTTCGTGCTGTCCGAGATCCGGCACAAGGCTGGCGTGTCGGAAGATCCTCCCGCCGACGTCGCGGTTGTCGAGCCACCACAACCCCGCCCTGTCGAACCCGAACCGACACCCACGCCCGTTGAGCCGGTGGCGCCAACGCCGGCGCAAGCACGCCCCGAACCCGCCGAAAGCATCGAAGTTCTGCACGAAGCTACATCCGATGGCTTCACGCTTTCCGATCTTTTCGAATGGCTCGCCCGCGCATGGGATCACGTTCTCGGGTGGTTCGGCCGCTCAGAGCCAGAAACTACCGCACCCCCTCGAGGAGAAATCTCCAAACCAAAACCCTCGCCGCCGGTTGCGTCTGTGGCGCCAGCTCCTTCGCCGAAAGTCGCTGCCACCCCGAAGGTAGAGCAGATCGGCGTGCCTTCGTGGTCTCTGAAAGACGACCCAAGTGGCGAGTCCGAACCCTCAACGAGCGAGACGGTCGGCGTTCCCTCTTGGTCCCTCGAGAGCGACGCAGGCGACGCACTCGAGGACTCGGGCGGTACCGACGTCCTCGGAATCCCGTCGTGGTCGCTGCAGGACCGGCCGGAGGATCAACCCTCTTCCAATGCGCAGGGGCCGGAGCCGACGCCCACCCCGCCGGCGCCAGCCTCCGAACGATTGGAGCCACCGGCTTGGTCCATCAAGGATTCGCCCGACGCAGCAAAGCCAAAACAGCGCCGAGAAGAACCCACCGAGCTACCTGGCGCGGACGACGGCGAGGCCGTCGCGTCCGAGGCGCTAGGTGACATCGACGACGAGTTTTTCATCGAAGGCGCGATCGCGGATGACGACACTTCGATGCTGAGCCAGATTCCCCACGAAGAGGTCACGCTCGGCGCAGACGACGTCGAGC
>CAMYKY010000077.1 GCA_947259165.1 uncultured Acidobacteriota bacterium
CCGGTCACCTGCCCCACGATCTCGCCAGGGGTCAGCCCGCGCTCCAGACCCATCGTCGCGGTGACACAAAAGATGCACCCGCGGGAGCACCCTGCCTGGGTGGAAACGCAGACCGTCGTCCGATGCTCGGTGGGGATCAGTACGGTCTCGATGCTCTTGCCATCGCGGAGTCCGAGCCGCAGCTTCCTGGTGCGGCAACTAGCCACATCTCGGCGCTCGATTTCCAAATCCACGGGCCGGGTCGAATCGCGAAGGCGAGCTCGAAGCGAATCCGAAACCTCGGAGCTATCGAAGGGATCGGCGCCACGCGCGATACAGCGCCACACACTGCGCGCTCTCCCCGTACCACCCAAGCTCGCGGAGAGCTCTTCCGGTGTCAGTCCTTCGAGCTCGACCATGCGGTGATCGTACCCCAAGTGCGATGGTAGCCATCGCCTCGTAACCTCTCCCCCGTAGGGGGAGAGGTCGATGGCGCTTGCGCCATCGGGTGAGGGGGAGATCCAAGTTCGTGTCGTCGGGTTCCCTGACTCAAATTCTCTATTTTTGTAGCTCGCACCCTTTTGCGCTCTCGAGAAGAGTGAGTCTACGGGGCGGAGGCAACGCGGCGAGGGCGGTTTCTTCAGGGTCAGGAGTCCGATTAGCCTTCGGCAGCCGCCCCCTCACCGGGCTCGCTTCGCGAGCCGTCCTCTCCCCCCCAATAAGGGGGAGAGGGGAAATGGAGCTCGACGGGACTCCGGAGCTTGTGGATACATCGGCGCCTTTGTGCCAGCCTCTGCTCCGCAGTGCCTCCTACCGAGAAAACTAGCCGTCGGATTCTTGACTGATCTTGTACTGCTCGAGCTTCTTGTAGAGGTTGCTTCGTGGGGTGCCGATGACTTGGGCGGTTTGGGAGATGTTCCAGCCGTTGTCTCGGAGTTTTTGAACCAAGAACGCGCGCTCGCTCGTTTCCTTGAACTCTTTGAGCGTGTTGGCTTCAACCTGAGACGTCGGCGATTCTTGAGAAAAACGAATGCTTTCCGGTAGGTCGACGACGTCGATGGTATCGCCCGGCGCCATGATTAGGACGCGCTCCACAGTGTTGCGAAGCTCGCGGACGTTGCCGTTCCAGCTGTGATGGATCAGTCGCTCCATCGCCTGAGGCGAGAAATGTTTCTTGCGTAGATTGTCTTCGGCGGCAAAGCTGGCGACAAAATGCTCGACGAGTGCTTCGATGTCGCTTTGTCGCTCGCGAAGAGGTGGCGTACGTATCGGGATCACGGAAAGCCGGAAGAAGAGGTCTTCTCGAAAGCTGCCCTCCTCGATCTCCTTCTTTAAATCTTTGTTGGTCGCGGCGATGACTCGCACGTCGACTTTGATTGTCTGCTGCGAGCCGACGCGCTCGACTTCCCCTTCCTGCAGCACGCGCAACACCTTCGCTTGCGTCCTCGCGCTCATGTCGCCGACCTCGTCGAGGAAAATCGTTCCGCGATTGGCCTGTTCGAACTTGCCGATCTGTTTCGACGTCGCGCCGGTAAACGAGCCCTTCTCATGGCCGAAGAGCTCGCTCTCGATGAGGTCTTCGGGGATGGCGGCGCAGTTCACTTGGACGAAAGGTCCTCGGGTACGGTTGCTGTTGCCGTGGATAGCGCGTGCGACCAGCTCCTTTCCCGTACCGGACTCCCCCATGATGAGCACGGTGGCGTTGGTCGGCGCGGAGCGGGCGATCGCTTCTCGGACGCCATCGATCGCGTCCGACGTGCCTACCATTTGATAGCGGCGCTCAAAGCGGACTCGGAGCCGACCGACTTCCTCTTGAAGCTCTTTGCGCTCCAAGGCGTTTCGTACCGCGAGCAGAACGCGTTCGGTCTCGAGCGGTTTCTCGATGAAGTCGAAGGCGCCCAGCTTCGTCGCCTGCACCGCGGTGTCGACGGTGCCATGCCCGCTGATCATCACCACCTGCGGTGCGGTGGTCCGCTCGCGGACTTCCTCCAACACTTCGAGCCCGTCCATGCCAGGCATCTTGATATCGAGGAACACGAGCTCCGGCGGCTCCTTGTCGATCTTCTCCAGGGCTTCGCTCCCCGAGGACGCTTCGGAGACATCGTAACCCTCGTACTCCAAGGTCATCCGCAGCGTTTTGCGGATAGGTTCTTCGTCGTCAACAACGAGAATGCGCGGCTTGACCATGAGGTTCCGTGTTTTTCGAAGTATAGCACGCGCCCCTAAAAGGCTGCGATCAAACGGATTACAGCCGCAGTGCAATCGTGGGCGTCGCGCCTCGTTCGACCTCGGCGATGAGGGGATCGAGCCGAACCCCCATAAAAGCCTCCCCGGAATGCTTGCGTGCCGCTCGCAGCTTCTCGAGAGCCTTGCCGATGAGCTTGGCCTCACCTTGGTGGTTCCCCTCCCGTCGCTTGACGAGAGCAGCGCTCAGCTGGATCAGACCCTGCAGAAACTCCATCGCGTCCGGAGCGGGAGACTCGTACCAGAGGCGCTCCCAACAGACGTGCGCTTCCCACCAATACCCGGCGTTGAAAAGATCGATACCGAAGAAGTAGTCGTCATCGCGGCTCGCTGTCTCGGACTCGGCATCGCCTACGAACGAGTGCCCTTTCGGATCGCGCTCAGGATGCGGCGTCTTGCCGGGCTCGTGGCGGTAGGACGGGAAGGGCCGGCTCGTGTAGCGTTTCAGGTCGCTACCGGTTGCGCTCGATCACGTAATACGTGAGCGCCATCAGCGCGTCTTTGTGACGTGAGTCTGGGACGAGCTCGAGACAACCCTTCGCCTTGAGAGCGTAGGTTTCGGCAAGCTCTCGGGCTCTGTCCAGACAACCGTTGCGACGCACGAGGTCGAGAATTTCTTTGCGACTCACGTCGTCGATGCCTCCGCGCTCGATGACGGATTGCACCGTCGGAAGCGCTCGCGGTTCGGCCTGCAGCGCGTAGATGATCGGCAGCGTGACGTGGCCTTCTTTTAGGTCGGAGAGCACGGGCTTGCCCAGGGTTGTTTCGTCAGCCGTGAAGTCGAGCAAGTCGTCGGCGACCTGAAACGCCATGCCGATGTTCATACCGTACTCACCCAGTGCCTGCTCTACTTCGGGCGCCGCTCCACCGAGCTTCGCACCCATCCGGGCACACCCGAAAAACAGATACGCGGTCTTGCGCTTCAAGATATCGAGATGCTCTTCCTCGGTCAGGTCAACGGCTCCGCCTCGGGTCAGCTCGAGGATCATGCCTTCGATCATGCGTAGCGTGATCTCGGTGATGATTTCCAGAATCTCGAGGCTTCCCATTTCGATGGCGAGGCCGATGGAGCGAATGTAGAGAAAGTCGCCAAGGAGCACGGTGAAATCGTTCCCCATGAGCGAGTTGATCGACTGCTGCCCGCGACGCATCACCGCTTCGTCAACGATGTCATCGTGGACCAATGTCGCGGTGTGGATGAACTCGGTGACCGCGCCGTACGCCGGAGCTTTCGAACCCTCGTATCCGCAGGCACGCGAGGCGAGTAGCAACAAAGCGGGCCGCACGCGTTTGCCGCCGCTGCGATAAATGTAGCGGCTGCTGGATTCCACGAGCTCGAGCTTGCTATCGACTTTGTCACGAATGATTTGCTCGACGACGTCGAGGTCGCCCTGAATCTCCGAAAAGATGTCCTCGACTGAGAGCGAAGGCTCAGGAAGCTGCGGGCGGGTTTCCGGGGACGCCATAAGTTGCTCTCTCTGGGTACGCTCTAGCGGTAGTTGGTGAACTGCATTGCGATGCCGAGATCGGACTCCTTCAGGAGGCCCATGATGGACTGCAGGTCGTCTTTCTTCTTGCCGCTAACGCGAACCTGATCTCCCTGAATGGACACTTGGACCTTACGCTTGGTGCCCTTGACGATCTTGACGATTTCGCGAGCCTTGTCGATGGGGATGCCACTTTGGAGGGTGATTCTTTGGCGGGTCGTATCCCCGAGCGCGGACTCGATCTTGCCGTAGTCGAGCGCCTTCAAGGCAACACCTCGCTTGACGAGCTTGGTTTCGAGGACTTCGCGCGCGGCCAGGATCTTATACTCATCAGACGACTTGAGCTCCAGGGCGGCCCCGTTGTCCACGATCTCGATCCCGGTCCCGGATCCCTTGAAGTCGAACCGGTTGACGATTTCTTTCATCGCGTGCTGGATCGCGTTCTTCACTTCCTGCAAATCGACGTTGCACACGATGTCGAACGCACTATCCGCCATTGGCCCACATTATTACGGAATTCGGCGCGGCGGGCAATTCAAGCATCCCATCCACGTAACCATCCATTCTGGTATGAGTTAGAGACCGAAGAATTCGCGAAAGTTGCCGTCGGTCGCGGCTTCGACATCGTCCTCGGAGATCCCTCTCAGCCTGGCCAAAAAGCCAGCGGTCTCTTTGACGAAAACGGGCTCATTCCGCTTGCCCCGGTGCGGCTCCGGGGCGAGATACGGACAGTCGGTCTCGACCAAGATCTTGTCGAGTGGCAACGCCCGGGAGACCTCCTGCAGAGCGTGAGCGTTTTTGAAGGTCACGATGCCGGAGAACGAGATGAGAAACCCATGGGCGATGGCCGCCTCGGCGGTCGCCAGACTAGCGGTGTAAGAATGCAAAATCCCCCTCACCTCGGAAACGGACTCCTCCTCGAGAATCCGGGCTAGATCGGCTTCCGCGTCCCGGTGGTGCACGATCACGGGAAGTCCCAACTCGCGGGCTAGACGGATCTGACGCCGAAAAACCTCTTGCTGCTGTTCCGGGGAAGACAGATTGTAGTGATAGTCGAGGCCGATCTCACCGATCGCAAGAACGCTGTTGCGACTGGCGAGCTCCTTCAGAAGCTCCTCGCCACCCTTGGCGTCGAAGATCTTGGCGTCATGCGGATGGCAACCCACGGCCGTGAGCAAATCGTGCTCCGCCACGAGCGGAAAGGCTCGCTGGTAGCTATCGGTCTCGTCAATCATCGCGAGAGAGAGGATCGTGTGGACGCCTTCTCGCTTCGCCCGCGCGATGACGTCGTCACGATCTTCGTCGAAGCGATCCATGTCGAGGTGGGCGTGGGAGTCGATCATCGAAACACCCTCCACCCGCCGAGCTCCTTCGTCAACATCATCAGCGCTTTTCCTCGAGAACAGACGTGTAGCCCAATGCTTCTAGTCGTCGACGCTCGTCTTCACTTATCTGAGCCGCATCCGTGTCGCCCCGGAGGGCTTGCTGGTCTCTGAGCCAGAAGAACAGCCGCTGTTCGAGATAGCCGGAAACGAATGCGCGTTCCGCGTGGACGCTTCGTGACTCGCCTGGATCCAAGTCGAGGTCGTAGAGCTCGCTATCGCCCGTACGAGAGTCCCAGATCAACTTGTAGCGATCGTTGCGGGCGCTGTACCGGGCGCGTTTCCACACGGTGCGGCTGAAGGCCACGCGTTGTTCTTGGGTATCGAGAAGACTTCTGCCTTGCATCGTTTCGGGCGCCGGGATGCCGGCAAGCTCGAGGATCGTCGGGGCAAGATCGATGAGCTCGACGAGCTCGTTCACTTGCCGTGGCGGCTGGCCGGGGAGCTTCATGAAAAGCGGCACTCGAATGCTCTCTTCGTACAGCTGGGTGTTGTGGCCAATGTAGCCGTGCTCGAACAACGCTTCGCCGTGGTCGGCGGTCACGATGAGCACCGTGTTCTCGGCAAGTCCCCGGTCTTCGAGGCACCGGATGAGCTGACCGACCAAGTCGTCGACGTAGGCGAGATTTCCTTCGTAGAGCGCACGCACACGTTCGAGAACTTCATCAGAAGGTGGCGTGCCCGCGGCCGCCTCCGCGTTCATCGCTTCGACGACCGGCCAGTCCGCCATCCCGTCAGTAAAGATATCGCTCGTACCGAACCGGGTGTCGAACGGGGCTGGAGGGTTGTAGGGGAAGTGAGGCTCGCGGAAGTGGACGTAGGCGAAAAATCGATCTTCCTCGATGACGCCGAGCCATTCGCGAAACGCACCGAGAACCGAGTCGCCATGGCCGGTGTAGTCGTCGCGTTCCCAGACTTGGAAAAACTCCTCGTAGCCTTGGTCCAGACCGAATGTCTTGGAAGCCACCGCGTTACCAGAAAAACCCGCGGTGCGGTAGCCGTTTCGAGACAAAACAGCGGGAAAGGTCACGACATCGTCTCGTAGCTTGTCGGCGAACGTCACGCTCTGGTGTCGCTCCGGGTACTGACTCGTCAGGACCGAGCCGATCGAGGCGATCGTGTAGACCGCCTGGCTCACCGCGTTGTCGAAGACAATGGCCTCGTCGGCAAGCGCGTCGAGGACCGGCGTGGTCGACGAGCTCATCCGGAGCGCATTCGCTCCATCGAGAAAGACGAGAACGATGTTGGCATCAACGGCGCGGTCTTCGCGCTCGGCCGGCGTGACGGGGGGGCGGTACAGGGCTGGTTGCACGAAGACGTCGCTGTCTGCCTCGAGGGTGATCTCGATGGGGCCGTCCGCCTCAACTTGACGCTCCCACGCTTCGGTGCCGCCAAGCGTCTCGTGGATCAAGACGCGCTCGGCCGAGCGGACCGACACGTTCACGCCGGGGGCGCTCGTCGTGATCTCCAGCCGGGCATCGACATCGACGTTTGCATACAACACCACGCCACCATCCGCAGGCAAATGCAGACCTTCATCCGTCCGGGAGAACGGTGCGGCTCGCCCGGCGACGGGCGCGTCGCCTTCGGGAGGGATGTCGAATCGGTAGAAAGCCGCCGCCAACCGGCGTCGGTCGGTGGAGGTCCGATTCGGATCCCCCGCGTAGCGGAATTGCATCGCGACAGTGTTCTCACCCTGTACGAGCGGCAGCTCGATGGGGTAGCTTTCGCGACCGGGACGAAGCTCGACCTCCGTGGTCGCCTCCCCGTTCGTACTCACCGCAATCCATTGCGCAGGACTCCCCTCGTAGAGAAAAGGCTCACACACGAGCCATGCGATCGCGTCGCCCTCACGATCGCTCGCGAAGGTGAACGATGAAGTCTCCTTCTCGACGGCCCAGCGGAATGTGTTGCCGTCAGGCGCGGTCTCGCCGTGAGACCACCCGTCTTCACTCAGTTGGGGCAGCGCTCGGGGCGAGCCGAACTCGATGAGGGTACCGCTCCAATGTTTTCGCGCGACCGGGATTTGTCGGGCGAGAATCTCTTCCTCGTTCACCGGATCATCACACCCGGCGGCGACGAGAAGGAGAAGAACGAGAGCGCGTCTCACGTTGACTTGACCCCGGACCTACTTGACCACAGAACCGAGCGGAACCTCTTTGTCGAACGAAACCAGCACCGGTCCGTCGTCGGTCTGGGCGGCAAGCAGCATCCCTTGCGATTCCTCCCCGCGAAGTCGCGCTGGCTTCAGATTGGCGACGACGACGATGTGCTTACCCACGAGCTCCTCGGGGGCATAGGACTTTTTGATGCCGGCAACGAGCTGGCGTTTTTCAGAGCCGAGATCTATCTGGAGCTTCAAGAGGCGATCCGCGCCTTCGATCTCGGAAGCTTCCAGTATCTTGGCCACTCGTAGCTCGACTCTGGTGAAATCGTCAATAGCGATTTCTTCTTCACTCATTCGTATCCTCATAGGCCGCAAGGGCAGCCCGTTGAATTTTTTCCAAGGAGACTTTCTTCGCTCTTGCAAGACGCCTGCAATCTTCGTACTCGGGGGCCGCGCGCACGAGCTTTCCATCCCGCGAGCCCTCTTTCACCCGCACTTTACCGTAGCGTGTTCTCACCGCTACTACGCGACGTTCGAGCACGTCGCGCTCGACGCTGTGCGCGCGGACGCCAAATGTCGAGCTCTCGTGAAACAAGATCTCCGTGACGGCTTCCCGGAAGCCGGGGTTCACGAGAACGGTGACATTGGTTCCCGGCCGGTTCTTTTTCATGATGACTGGGGTCAGGAAGACGTCGAGTACGCCTGCGTCCCAGAGACGCTCCTGGAGATACCCCAGTTGCTCGGGCGTTGCGTCATCCACGGTGGTTTCCAAGATCACGACGCTATCGGCACGACGCGAGCTCGACTCACCGAGGACGAGACGCAGCGCATTCGGACGGCCCTTCTTGGGATCCTTACTGCCGAGACCGTAGCCGATCTTCTTGAGCGTCATCGACGGCCACGGGCCGAAACGCTCTGCGAATCCGGTCACCAGGAGCGCACCGGTGGGCGTCGTGCGCTCGAACTCTCCGTCGGCGAAGACAGGCACACCCTTCAACAATAACGCGGTGGCCGGCGCGGGGACGGGCATTCGGCCATGCTCGGTATCGACGCTCCCCGATCCCACATTAATCGAGGAGCTCTCCACGCGGTCGACGCCGAGAAGCTCGAGCCCACAGACCGCGCCGACCACGTCGACGAGCGTATCGAGCGAGCCGAGCTCGTGGAGGTGGATGGACTCCGGGGTCTTGCCGTGCACCTTTGCCTCGGCCTCGAAAACGCGACGAATGAGCGCGAGCGAGCGTTGCTTGACGCCTTTGGAGAGCCGGCTCTTTTTGAGGACCCGCTCGAAATCAGCCCAGTGCCGATGGCCGCGATCGCCCGGCGCATCCACGCGGAAACGGGTACCGCTGATCCCGCCACGCACTGCTTTGGACCGAACGACGCGAAAGCCTTTCACATCGAGCTTATCGAGCTCCGTGCGAAGGTCTTTGATCGGCACGCCAAGATCGAGGAGCGCAGCGACGGTCATGTCGCCGGCCGCCCCGGCAGCGCAGTCGAAGTAGAGAATCCGATCACCCATGTGGAAGTCGTGCAGTTTGGCGTGGTTGGAGCCGTTTAGCAACTGCGCTTCTTCACCAGTCTCCGTTCCTCCGTGGGGACGCAGAGAAAAAGGGGACAGGTACAATTTATCCGTCTGTTTAATGGGAATAAATTGTACCTTCCACTGAAGAATCCCCAGAGAATTCCCCCTCACTCGACGCGCTTCGCGCGTCGACCTCTCCCCCAGGCGGGAGAGGTTAATTGAATCAAGAACCTCTCCCCCTCTGGGGAGAGGTCGGCGGCGCGCCAGCGCCGGCGGGTGAGGGGGTGCGTCTGTGGCGTTTTTCCAACCCCGCGGAAGTTTTTGTGGGGATTCATCAGTACCTGTCCCCTTTTTCTCTGCGCCTCCGTGGTGAAAGATTCAAAGCTCGTTGTGCTCCTTGAAGCTCCAGTAACGGTTTCCGGCCAGGATTACGTGATCCAGAAGATCGATGCCCAGAATCTTGCCGGCTTGGCGCAGTCGTTGGGTCAGCGCTCGGTCCTCCGGAGACGGCGTTGGGTCGCCGGAGGGATGGTTGTGGAACGCTATGATTGCGGCGGCCTGCTGGATCGCGGCTTCTCGGTAGACTTCGCGTGGGTGGACCAGGGAGCCGTTGAGGGTTCCCCTCGACACGACTTCGACACGCTTGAGTCGGTTGCGGGTGTCGAGCACGAGGACGCCGAATTCTTCGACCGGCCTGCTGCCGAAGCGCGGAAGAAGAAACTTCGCGGCGTCCTCAGGAAGGCGGAATCGCAGCTTGCCGGTGTCGGCAGGGCTCACGGCGCGTTTTCCCAGCTCGAGCGCGGCGAGGATGCGAGCAACGCGCGCATCTTTCAGCCCTCGAAGTTTCGACAGCGCCGCGGGGCTCAAGTGGCTGAGGCCCTGGAGGCCGCCCGCTCGGTCCAAGAGCTCGTTCGCGAGCTCGAGCGCGGAGGTCGCTCGGGTCCCGGTGCCGAGCAGCACGGCGAGCAGCTCGTTGACTCCGAGGGTCGACGCGCCTCGCTCGAGCAGCTTCTCTCGGGGTCGGTCTATTGGAAGGATGCGGGTCATACTCACACCCCTAGTAGACGAGATCCGCAGCGGTTGCCCTCCCTGACTCCGACCTTGAGATCGGCAAATCACGCACATAGGCACGGGCACAAGGGGGGACGGACGACGGTCGGGAGGTTTCGAGGAGCGGCTTTAGCCCACGCGTTGTTCGGAAGCCACGAAGCGGACATACAGTAGGGGGCCAGCTCGCCATGCTCGGCGCAGCGCCGGACCGCCGATGGAGTCGACGATGGCGACTGCTTCCTGGTCCACGTCGTGCTGCCCGTCCTTTTCCCCATCTTCGTCGTCGCTGCCGGGCAAGACTTCCCGAGCCCACTTACCGATCTCGACGAGCTCCTCACAATCCCAGCCCTCGGCGGACACGTGGGCGATGGGAAGCTCGCGGGTTGGGTCAGCTTGGAACGCCAAGCCAATCGATTCTCTCGGCGTAATCTCCTTCAGCGTCATCTCGGCTTCCTCGGCTTGCTCTTCGAAGCCAAACCCTCCGGCACAGCTCAACAGCTCGGACGTTGAGAACGTGAACTGTGCGTCGTAACGACGCTGGCGATTCGACGTCCAGGTGGGCGCGAGGTTAGACGTCGTAGCAAGGACGCAAATGGCCTCGGCGGAATGCTGACGAAGTCCGCGCCAAAGCCCCTCGGCGGTGACGACACCACGCTCGACGAGCGTCTCGCCCAACGGGATGCCGTCGCGGAGACACTCCTGATAAATCTCTTCAATCTCCTCGGGCGGCAGCGGTGACATGCTCTGGTGACGCAGTATGTGGGTGAGACGGTGCTCCATGTTCGAAGCGGCCGCCCAGCACACGCGATTGTTCTCGACGAGGACCGTGCCCTGAGGCGCATCTTGGGCCGTGAAGACCAGCGCGCCGGTCGCACCGTCAGGAAGCCGATCGATCCCCTTCAAGAGGCGCAACAACGTTGCCACTTCGTAGCTCATCGGACTGGTTCCAGTCTGCTCGGTCGTGATGAACTTCTCGGAGAAGTCAACAACGCCGCAGCAAGGCTTGCAAGACGAGTGCCGCCGATGCCAAAAGAACAACTGCTTTGATATCAGCCTATTGCAGATGTTCCACCGACCACAAACGTGGGTCTTTCGTGTCGCCCCGGGGGGTTTTCCCTGCGGTTCGTCGCTTCAAATAACGGTGCCGTCGGGGACGACGACATTCTTGGGGATGACGACGATCCCGTCGCGAATCACGTAGTTTTCGCCGTCGGCGTCCGTCATCCCCTGTTCATTGACGATTCGAACGTCCCTGCCAATGCGGGCGTTTTTGTCGATGATCGCGCCCTCCACTACCGCGCCTTCCCCGATCCCGATCGGAGGAACGCCGGCATCGATGTCGGACTGGATCGCCTCGGGTAGTTGGTAGAAATCGGCACCCATGACGAGGACCTCGCGAAGCGTCGCGCCGTGTTGAATGCGAGAGCGAATACCGATCACGGAGCGCACCACGTGGCAATGATCCAGGATGACCCCCTCGGTCAACACGGAGCGTACGATGGTGCAATCGTCAACTTTGCTTCCTGGCAAGAAGCGCGGGCGCGTGTAAATCGGAGCGAGCGGTTCATAGAAATTGAATCGCGGGAGCGGATCGGTCAGATCGAGGTTGGCATCGTAGAAAGTGCGAATCGTCCCCAGGTCCTCGAAGTATCCATCGAAAACATAGGCGCACAAGCGCCGACGACCGAGTAGCTCCGGCAAAATACTGTGCCCGAAGTCGTTCGCGTCGGATCGGCGGAGCTCTTCTTCGAGCACGTCGCGGTTGAAGAGATAAATACCCATCGAGCCCAGGTAGCCGCGCTCGCTCTCGAGACCGTCGAGCGCATCCAGCGCCGGCTTCTCCACGAATTTCGTGACCTCGTTCGATTCGTCAATCGTCAGAATTCCGTAACGCGAGGTCTCTTCACGCCGGATCGGTGTCACCGCAACCGTCACTTCGGCACCCGAGGCCTCGTGCTCTGCAACAACCTCTCGGAAATTCATCCGATAGAGCTGATCACCGGCAAGGACCAGAGCTCGCTCAACTCCGGGTCGGTTCACGATGTGCCGTAGATTTTGCCGCACCGCGTCGGCGGTGCCCTGAAACCAGCTCTCGCGCTCGTGTGTTTGCTCTGCCGCGAGTATGTCGACGAAACTTCTTCCGAACGCGTCGAAGCGGTACGTGTGATTGACATGATTGTTGAGCGACGCAGAATTGAACTGCGTGAGTACGAAGATCCGGCGGATCCCCCCGTTCAAGCAGTTGCTGATGGGAACGTCAACGAGGCGGTATTTACCGCCAAACGGGACGGCGGGCTTGGAACGCTCTCGAGTCAGTGGAGAAAGGCGCGTCCCGACGCCTCCCCCGAGAATGATCCCAACGGTCTTGTCCGGCACGGCAAAACCATCTTATCATCACCTCTGCATGGATTCCCTCAAGGAGCTTCTGAACGGCCGCCCCGCTGTCATCGCCAGGACCAAGCAAGGTCAGCTCATTCCGGGTTATCTCGACAAAGGGCGGCTACTCGTGCGCGGCCTTTTAAAAATGAGTGACGTCAACGGCGAGCCGCTGCCGGTTGACTTGCATAAATTGAAGGGCCTTTTCTTCGTCCGCGATTTCACCGGTGACCGGGATTATCTCGAAGAGAAGACGCTTCAGGTCGACCCCAACCGGCCGGGAGTGAGGGCGCGCATTCGCTTCGACGACAACGAGTCGCTAGAAGGCGTCACCGAGAATTCCTTGGAGCTTTTGATGAGCCCGGGATTCTTCTTCTGGCCGGGCGATCTCAAATCGAACAATCGGTTGATCTACGTGCTGAAGTCGGCTCTGATCGGCTTCCGGATTCTAGGCGTACGGCACAAGTAGTAGGCCCCGGCGTGGTTGGCTCGAGGTTTCGCTCCTCGGAGGGCGGCCGCCACTAACGGACTAGACGTATTCGATCTCTAGAACCTCTAGCTCGATCGATCCGTCCGGCAGTTCCACTGTCACCACGTCGCGTTCGCGGGCGGAGATCAGCGCCCGGCCAATCGGAGAGATGAAGCTCACGCGACCTTGCGACGGCTCACTTTCGTCGACTCCGACGATTTTGTAGACCCGCTCGTCGCCTGCCTGGTCAGCCACGGTCACGGTTGCGCCAAAATGAACGCTGTCCTGGTCTTGCGCTTTCGGATCCACGACCACCATGTTCCCGATTCGGTCACTCAAGAACTGGATCCGACGATCCACCGCGGCGAGTCGCGTCTTCGGGGAAAGACTCTTGCCTTCGACCGCGGATGACGGTTTGCGGCTTTGACCCTTGGCGCCAACCACTTGCGGACGAACGACTTGCTCGAGGCGCCCCAACTCGGCCCGTAGCGCCTCAGCGCCCTCCGGCGTCACGTAGTTTTTGGCGCCAGGAGGGAGCAGATCTTTCGGCTCCGGGATGATTTCGTCGAAGGGACCTTCGTCCGACTCTTTGGTGAATGCCTTGCTCATTTCGCTCCACGATCAGCGGTCGCGGGCGGAGGTTGGGAGAGAGCCCTCACGCGCTGGATGTAGCAAACTATTCTATTTGAGCAAAGAAAGGCAAACGGGCAAATCTAGCTGTCTTTGCCACCGGCGGCGGCAGCGCCAATCCCCAATAGAAGTACGGAGCCGCCTCCGAGTAGACCGAGCGATTTCCCAAAGCCGGGCTCCTTGCCATCGTCAACGATGACAAAATCGGTCGCGAGCGAATCGTCGAGCCCTTTCAAGTCGGCACGATCACCGTCGTCGAGATCGACGCCGTAGCGTACCAACCCCTGGACATCACGCGTCACATAGAGCTGGCTGCGGTGTTTCGCGAAGTAGGCCATGAGCTCCGCCTCGGTCTCGAGCTTGATCATCTCGTTGGTGAGCGCCAGAAGGTCCCGGTCGTCGGTGGCCAAGAGAACGTGAATCGGGTCCCCTTCCTCCTCGCCTGGACCACGAGCGGGTATGAACAGTTCCGTGACCTTGCCGTTTTCCTCCATGTAAGAGCTTTCGAGAACGTTGAGCTCACACGCGGTGAGCTTCAGCCACTCTTTGTTGGGCTTGACGTCATCGTAGTTCTCACAGGCCAACTCCATCGGGGCGTGATTCTTGATAGACGTGTACATTCCTTGCCCGCCCATCCACAACATATAGAGCGCGCCCAACGCGACGAGGCAACCGAGCTGCATGAGCTCCCTCCTGGGTGAGGTGTTTAGATTGTGGGGTTATTCAGTTTTCGAGAAGCGGTTACTCAAATCGTAGCATGGGGATTGACACTCGTCATCCGTCACTCTAGCCGTCGTTTGTGCCCATGAAGAACTGAAGTGCCGTCAGACGCTGCCATCGCGGTCCTCGTGGATCCCGGGTCTTGGAGTCACGACGAGCGTCCTGAAATCTCGAGAAAAGAGGTGTCAGACCGGGTGAGACCGGACAGTCCCTGGCGCATCCTCCCAAAAGCAAAGCCGTCTTCGTGCCCGTGCCCGCGTGCGTGCCCGTGCCCGACTAAAGATGCCGGCAGGGCGCTTCCACACGGTAAATCTCGGTTGGGTTTTCGTGAGTCCGTCGAGATCGGGCGCAGGCACGATACGTTTACGCCGGGATGCAGGCCCGGCCCAATCGTCGGGCATTTCAGAGGCGAAAAAGGGGACTGTGCTGGACTGTGCTTGACTGTCCAGGTCAGACCAGGTCAGAGCTCCTTCTTTTGAACCACAGGCACAGAATCGGGGACGAGCTACAAGATCACCCGCTCTTTGCCGGCGCGTTGGGTGACGCGCTCACGGTCGAGCCATTCAAGAAGCGGGATGGCGTGCTTGCGGGTAACTCCGGCCATCTCTTTGAAGAAACTGACGTCGATGCTGGGACGCTTCGACTTGTAACCACGGATGGTCTCTTTGAGCTCTTCGAGAACGTCGCGGTGAAAGACCATCCCGTCACCGATCTGGACGAGCGTGCCGTCTTTCAACAACACGCGTTGAACGCGCTCGAGGAGGCGAACGTCTCGATTAGCATGCGTCGCCGCTTCGGTCAGGCTTTTGGGACGGTAGCCCGATTCCCGGTACTGGTCGACGAGAAAATCGCGCGCCTCCGATTCGTCCGGGCTCATCTGGATGCTATGGCCCGCAGTCGCGACCAGGTCACGAACACCTCGCAGCCGCCCGTCTTTCACGAGCTTGGCAAGAACCAACTCGAACACTTCCTGCGGCGCACGCCTCGCGACTTTCTCACGCAGCTCACTCTTTGGCATCCCGTCGAGAAGAGGATTCTTTTTCTGAAAACGCTCGAGCTCCTCCTGAAGGCGACCGGACAGGCCCTCGACCACTTCCGACGCGACAAAGATTCTCGGCTTGTCTGAGACGCAGAGAAGCGACGCAAACGCATCGGCAGCTTGATCAGCATCCAGACCCAGACGCCGTGCGAGATCCGTTTCTTTCATACCTCGCTCTCCCGCCTCCGCCACGAAGTGGGCAGCCGCCGCCGCGTTGTCACCAGAGCCGAGCGCCTGAAGCCTCGTAACCACTTCGAGGCTCGTCACCGAGTGTTTCATCGGATGCGCGTCGAGCACGCGCCCCCCGGCAATCGTCTCGAGGGGCGAGTAGCGGCGCAGGATGAAACGATCGCCTCGGGCGGTGACCACCGGGCTCTCCAATCGAAGCTGAACGACTCCGCTTTCTCCGGGCGCCAACGCCTTTCGACCACCGAGCACGCGCACTCGCGCCAGAACCTGCGCAGTGCCCACGTGAAGATGCACACGGGCCAGATCCTTGATCGGAGTAGGCGACGTGTCGAGCACGTCGAGCTCAGCATCGAGCATCAGCGTGGGCGCGAACGTGCCCGGCATCGTCAAGGTGTCGCCACGAGCGACGCCGTCGATGTCGAGTCCCTGCAAATTCACCGCTGTTCGCTGACCGGCGGAGGCAACCGATCGCTTCTCGCCATGGACCTGAAGACCGCGAACCCGCGCTTTGGTTCCGCGCGGCAGAATCTCGACGTCACAATCTTGGCGCACCGCCCCGGCCATGAGAGTTCCCGTGACCACGGTACCGAAGCCCTTCATCGTGAACACGCGATCCACCGGCAGTCGAAACAAACCCGTGCCCCGACGTTCCGGCACGTCGTGGGCGACTGTTAATAATGTTCGCTCGAGCTCATCGATGCCGTCGCCGGTCTTTGACGAGACCTCGATCAGCGGCGCCCCCTCGAGAAAGCTGCCCGCGACGAGCTCGCGCGTCTCGAGCGCCGCCAGCTCGCGCAGCTCCGCGTCCACGAGATCGGCTTTCGTGATGACGATGACGCCGCGCGGAATCTCCAGGAGCCGGCAGATCTCGAAATGCTCTCGAGTTTGCGGCATGACCGACTCGTCGGCGGCCACGACGAGCATGACGAGATCGATGCCCCCCACGCCGGCCAACATGTTCTTCACGAATTTCTCGTGGCCGGGGACGTCGACAAAAGCCAACGACAAATCGTCACCGCCCGCTAGGAACGCAAAGCCGAGCTCGATGGTGATCCCTCGCTCTTTTTCCTCTTTGAGCCGGTCCGGATCCGTTCCGGTGAGCGCTCGCACGAGAGCGCTCTTGCCGTGGTCGATATGACCGGCGGTGCCGACGACCACGTGCTTGAGCCTGTCGTCGCCGTCGTCTCCCTTGTGGCTGTCCACGCCCAGCATCATAGCAGTTCGCAACCGGCGGGCGGCTGTGTTAGATCGTAGGTACCCCAGCAACGTTTGATAACGCTTTTATACGAACAAGGGGCATAAGATCGTCATGTGGAAGAACTTATTCCGAGCGGTCACTCCGCTCGTCCTCAGTCATGCACTCGTCACTTCCCCCGACGTCGCGCCACCGAACGGCGCGCTCGTCATCGTCGGTGGAGCCATGCAGGACACCTCCATCATGGAGCGCTTTATTGAGCTCGCGGGAGGACCGAACGCACCCATCGTCATCATCCCCACGGCTGGAGCCGCCGACTATTACGACGGGGACTACCCCGGAACTCGGCGCTGGCGCGAGCTCGGGACCCGAACGATTACCGTCGTGCACACCCGGGATCGCGAGGAGGCAGACACCGACTCGTTCGTCGAGCCCATCCGGCGCGCACGCGGGGTGTGGTTTCCCGGCGGACGGCAATGGAGGCTGGCCGACACCTATCTGGGCACGCGCACCGAGCAGGAACTACACAAATTGCTCGCACGCGGCGGCGTGATCGGCGGATCGTCAGCGGGCGCCAGCATCCAGGGGTCCTACCTCGTACGCGGCGACACCGCGACGAACGCGATCGTGATGGGGGATCACGAGGAGGGTTTCAGCTTTCTCAAGAACGTGGCTATCGACCAGCACTTACTGGCGCGAAACCGTCACTTCGACTTGATCCCGCTCATTGAAAAGCACCCAAACTTGCTCGGGATCGGCCTGGCTGAAGATACCGCCATCGTCGTCCAGGGCGACCAATTCGAAGTCATCGGCAAAGGCGTCGTGGCGATATACGATTACGAGAAGACGGTTGCGGGCGAGGGACGGTTTTATTTCTTGCGGGCGGGGGACTCGTTCGACTTGCGGACGCGCGAGGCGAAGCGCCAAGCGGTATCAGCGCAGCCGTTCAACGTTGTCACGGAAGGACCCTGGCCGGATCAGAATTGAGCTGGGTGCTGGGTGCTTCGGGGAGCACGATTTTTGTGGCGGCTCGCACCTCGCAGGCAGCGCCAGTGGTGCGGCGGCACGCCCCACCCGACCGCGCTTTGCGCGGCCACCCTCTCCCCAAATGAGGAGAGGGGGTATTAGGGCGTCTCAGCTTTGCCGAGACGGCCTATTAATGTATTGGTTAGTGCTTTGGTCTTTTGGAACTCAACCGAGTCCTCAGTGATTCCTAGTCCTACCGGACTGATCGTTACAGTCTTGTCGTCTGTGGTGAGCGCCAGGACGACGACAGCCTCGGGGCCGTCGGATTCTTCGATGGCGGCGGCAGCAGGTCCAGCCATGTCGGCGATCTCGACGACGCGAAAGCCATCACCGAGATCAACGGCGGCGCGAATGTCCGGGCTTGCGTCAGAAATCTGAAGCAAGAGGCTCGGCTCGTCGCCGGCCGGCCAGGAGCAGATTTCAACACCCCCGTCGAGCACTTCGTCGACGCCCGCGCCGATGCTCGTTCCGAAAAGCTCGTCGACCTCACCTTGCATCAGGAGGCCGCACGCACCGTTGCCGCTAGGTCGCGGGCCGGATGCGGATTTCGTGCCGGGTCCAGATCCGGAGGGGCCGGGCTCGCCGCCGCAAGCCGAAAGTGCCAGAACCAAAACCAAGCATGCTCCGCGCGACACGATCCGTCCCATGAGGGTGTCCTCCCGAGTCCATTTTCGATTGTTGTGGATTACAATCATGCTAACACAATGACGAAGCTTCGTCGGCACCTGCTCCTGCGCGCACCCGAAGAGACGTCTCGACGTCTATGTTTGGGATTTCTCGACGACGCCTCCTCCGCACTCGACCGCATGGAGGACCCGAATGACAAGGAAGCCTTACATGACTTTCGGGTGTCGCTGCGACGGCTCAGAAGCCTCATGCGCGCCTACCGACCCCATCTTCGGGGTTCCGCGACGAAAAAGCTGCGCGACCGAGTGAAGACGCTCGCGGCAACCACGAATGTCGCCCGCGACGCCGAAGTGCAAATCGAGTGGCTCACGAAAGGGCTGGAGACGCTCGGCGATCCGGGGGCGAGTGGCGCCAGCTACTTGATCTCCGTCCTCGCGGAGCGACAGGCGACGACACCCTCCCCCGAGACCCTTCGGCGCGGGTTTCGCCCCCTGCGCCGAGATTTGACGAAGGCGTTTTCTCGACTCCATCTGCTGGATGAGCAAGACGCGACCAATTTCGTCCAAGCCACGGCGAAGCTCATTCGCACGCACGCCGACATTCTCCACGCGAGCCTCGCGGCCGCGCATTCGGCCGAAGACGCGGAGCTCCTCCACCGGTCTCGCATCGAGGCGAAGCGTCTGAGATACATCGTCGAGCCGCTCCAACACGAGCTCAAAGACGCCCGTTCTCTCATCAAGGGGATGAAATCGCTCCAGGACATTCTTGGGGAGCTGCAAGACACGCGCGTCATGACCGAGGAAATCTCCGCGGCCCTCGAAAGCGCGGCGTTGGAAGACGCGCGCAAACTCCGCGATCTCGCGCTAGCCGAGGCAGAGCTTCCTGAGGCCTACCCTCCGCAAAACCCCGGCCTGCTGGCACTGCTGAAAGCTCAACGGACCCGCCGCGAAAGGGCGTTCACGGAGCTCACGGTAGCGTGGACGGGCAGCGCCGGCGACGCCTACTTCGGGTTGGTCGATCGTTTCGTCGGGCAGCTTCTCCGTTGGCCGGAGCAAGACGCTCCAAAGCGGCAATTCCTTCTTTCGCAGGTCCCGGCGGAGCTGCGCAAACAGAGAAGCTCGGTCGTGCGAGAAGGCTGGCTTCCCGGGAAGGCAATTCGCGAGCGCGTCCGCGCCACCCGCGAAGGCAGAAGCGTTCGCTATGTTCGGGTCATCGACGGACGCCCGAATGTGCCTGCGCAAGAGCCCCTGACGCGTCGCGCCTTCGAGGAGTTCTGGGCTCTGACCGAAG
>CAMYKY010000078.1 GCA_947259165.1 uncultured Acidobacteriota bacterium
CAGTTTCAGGTACGGGTTCAGTTTCAGGTACGGGTTCGGGTTCAGGAACGGGTTCGGGAACGGGAACGGGAGCGGGAACGGGAACGGGAGCGGGAGCGGGAACGGGAGCGGGAGCGGGAACGGGAACGGGAACGGGGGAGGGAGCGGGTTCCGTTGGTGCCGCTACCACGATGGTGCTGTTGACGGCTTCGACGCCTTGGGCGGCTCGGGCGATGGCCAGGACGCGAGAGCGGGTTGCTTCATCGGCAACTTGACCGCTGAGGTTCGCGACGGCTCTTTCGACGATGACCTCGTCGATTCCGTCGGCCAGATCCTCATCGAGGAGCATGAACCAGATGTCTTCTTCGGTTTCCGGTGTCTTGCCAACACGAAGACGCATCTCGGTATCGACGGCCTCGACATCGGCGATGGTGAAAGCTGACCGAATGGCGAGGATTTTTTCGCGTGCGCTTTGAACAACGCCGGAAAGCACGACGACTCCGTCATCCACGCGCACGCCGATAGATTGAAGCCCGTCTCGAGCGAGCGAAATACGTACCTGCTGGATGAGCTCGTCATCGCTCGGCTGCGAACTAGCCCAGCGTGCGCCGGTCAACAAGAGGGCAAGGAGAAAGACCGCCGCATGTCGCATCGGCCCTATTCTAGCCTGCCGTAGGCAATACCGTGACGCGCCGGCGTGGCGCTGGCTCCGCCGGTACCGATCTGTGCTAATCTCTCGCCCAGTGCGGCCCCGCATGGTATTGCCTCGACGCGCGATGCCGAACGCCTCGAGACCGTCATCCGATCGAGTTTTCGCCGAGTGGATCCAAGGCCGAGGCGCTTTCCGACAAACTGTGAAGTCATCCAGAGACGCTGCATGATTGGCGAAAAGTTGCGACATTACCGCGTGGATGCCGAGGTCGGCGCCGGCGCGATGGGAATCGTCTACCGGGCCTTCGACACCGTACTCGAGCGTCCCGTCGCCATCAAGATCTTGAGCGAGAGGCCCGACCGAGAGATCGACGGCGCGCGGCTCGTTGACGAAGCCAGGAATGTGTCCGCACTCAACCACCCGAATATCTGCACGGTCCACGATGTCGGAGAAGACCGGAATCGTACTTTCATCGTGATGGAGCTCATCGAAGGCCAGTCGTTGACGCACCTGCTCATTCCTGATGGACTGAACGTCGAGAGCATCATGAACTTCGGGCATCAAATCGCTGACGCTCTCGACCACGCGCACGGCCGAGGGATTATTCACCGCGATTTGAAGGGCGACAACGTCGTCGTCACAGCGGACTTGCGGGTGAAGGTGCTCGACTTTGGCCTGGCCCTCCGTTTGCCCACGGACCTCGAGTCCCGTATCACCGAATCCGAGCCCACCGTCGACCAGGCAGAAAGCGGCCAGGTGGTCGCGGGCACGTTGTCTTACATGGCACCCGAGATCCTTCGCGGCGGAAACGCTGATTTTCGCACCGATGTGTGGTCGCTCGGGATCGTGCTCTACGAGATGGCGACGGGGCACGT
This sequence comes from uncultured Acidobacteriota bacterium, assembly GCA_947259165.1. Lineage (GTDB taxonomy): Bacteria > Acidobacteriota > Vicinamibacteria > Marinacidobacterales > SMYC01 > CAMYKY01. Next base: position 1,507 of record CAMYKY010000078.1, read on the forward strand.
ACCCTTCAAGGGGGCGACGATTTACGAGCTCTCAGCGGCGATCTTGCGCGAGCCGGTACCCGCGTTCCCGGAGCGGATTCCGTCGACGCTAGTCGGCGTCATCAAAAGGTGTCTCTCGAAGCATCCAGAATCACGCTATCAGTCGGCTCGCGAAGTTCAAGTGGCGCTCGACACTCTCCGCTCCGGCTTCGACGTGCGCTCGGCGGCGCCGCCAGTCCATGAAAGGACACCGGTGGTGCGAGTGCTGGTCCTGCCGTTTGCCGACCGCTCTCCCGGCGGCGACCACGATCACTTCGCCGACGGCCTCACCGACGAGATCATTACTGACCTGTCCAACGTCGACAGTCTGCGCGTCATTTCGCGAACGTCGAGCTTGCGTCTCAAAGACAGCTCGGACGACATCGCGCGCATCGGCGAGCAGCTCAACGTGCAATACGTCGTCGAAGGGAGCGTCCGCGCGGCGGGTACGAAACTCCGGGTCAATGTGAACGTCGTCGACGTACGTACGGACTCACCGGTGTGGGGTAGCAAATTCAGTGGTGAAGTCGAAGACGTGTTCGACATCCAAGACAAGGTTTCGACAAGCATCGCCAGCGCGCTCGCGCTCAGGCTGACTTCGGTCGAGCAACACCGGATGACGGAGCATCCCATTTCCGACTTCCGGGTCTACGAGTGTTACTTGAAAGCCAAGCAGGAGATGCTTCGTTTTTCCTCGGATGCGCTTGGTCGGGCTCTTGACCACCTGCGCACTGCTACCGCGATCGACGACGAGAACCTGCTTCTACTCTCAGTGACCGGGGAGGTGCACTGGCAATATGTCAACGCAGGCTTGTCGAGTGATCCCGACCATATCGAGAAAGCGCGAAGCATCGCCAAGCGGATCCTCTCCGTGGATCCGGACTCGCCGGCTGCACATCGGCTTTCGGGAATGGTTCGCTTCCACGAAGGCGACACCGAAGGCGGGATTCGACAGCTCCGGCACGCGCTGGAGAAAGAGCCGAATGATCCCGACACGCTCATGTGGTTGAGCGTGTTCACCGCGCTGAGTGGTAAGCCGGAGCTCGCTGTGCCGTGGATGGAGCGTCTTCTCGAGATCGATCCGTTGACTCCGCTCTACCGCGTACTTCCGGGAGTCCTCGCGTTGATGGAGGGCCGTCTCGATGATGCAAGCGAGCTACTCCAGAGTAGCTACACGAAGAATCTGCAGAATCCTGGTGTTCGGCTACTCTACGGTCAATCGCTCGCGATGAGTGGAAGAAACGACGACGCCTTCGCGGTGTTCGATGCCCTGCTCTACGACATGCCGGACAGCCCTTTCGCTCAAGTCGGCGACTTCTATCGCCGCGCCCTCCGAGGAGAGGGCAGTGACGCGAAACAGTCCGTCTCGGAAGAAACCCGAAAAGTGCTGCGCTCCGATATGCAGTACTCGTGGATGCTTGCGCAGTGCTACGCACTGATCGGAGACACCCGCAACGGGATGTCCTGGTTGCAAAATGCCGCCGATCGCGGTTTCGTCAATTTCCCGCTACTTTCGGCGACGGACCCGCTGTTGGCGAATCTGCGAGGCGAGTCCGAGTTCTCGGAGCTGATGCGCGCCGTCGAACAGCGTTGGAAGTCCCTCGAGTTCTAACCTCGGTGCGAAGGTGAGCCGTATGGATGTCGCCCTCGTCAGCATGCCGTTCGGCAACATCTTGACGCCTTCGATCGGGTTGAGCTTGCTCAAAGCTGCGCTTGATGGGCGCGGGGTTTCGAGCCGGATCGAGTACTTCACTTTCATGTTTGCCAAGATGGCGGGCTCGTCCTTCTATCTGGATATTGCGGACGACCGTGAGCCCTCTATCCACGAGTTGGGCGGAGAATGGGTCTTTTCGCGTGCGTTGTTCGACGCGCTTCCCAGTGCTGGCCCGGACGACGACGAGGTCTACATCCAAACGATTTTGCGCGAGAGAACCGGGTGGAACACTCAATCCGGGGTGAACCCGGTGCCTGAGGCCCAGATTCGACGGATGGTGCGCGCTCGGAAAATCGTCGACACGTTTCTCGAAAAATGCCTCGAAAGGATCGTCGAGCTCGACCCGACGATTGTCGGGTTCACCAGTATTTTTCAGCAGCACGTGGCGTCTTTGGCCTTGGCAAAGCGCATCAAGCGGAAACTACCGGGCACGTTCATCGTGTTTGGAGGAGCCAACGCCGAGGGGGTCATGGGCGCGGAGACGCTTCGGCAGTTTACTTTTGTCGATGCTACGGTATCGGGAGAGGGCGACATCGTTTTTCCCGAGCTCGTGGAGCGAGTTCTCACCGCAAAGCCGCTCGACGACCTGCAGGGTGTTCGGACGCAAGAGTCGGTCGCATCCGATTTCGAGCAGGAGCGCTTCAGCCATGCTCGTTCCATTGACGCGATGGATGGACTGCCTTATCCGGACTATTCGGACTTTTTCGACCAGTTCCGACGAAGCGGATTCGGAAGAACGTGGCAGCCACGAATCTATTTCGAAACGTCACGCGGTTGCTGGTGGGGTGCGAAGCAACACTGTACGTTTTGCGGACTCAACGGCGCATCGATGGCTTATCGCAGCAAATCCGCTGTGCGAGCGATCGAGGAGCTCGTCTTTTTGTCCGAGAAGTACCACACCAAAGACGTTCATGTCGTCGACAACATTCTCGACATTCGGTACTTCAAGACGGTTTTGCCCGAGCTCGCCCGGCGTCGCCTCGGGATCGAGCTCTTTTACGAGACCAAAGCGAATCTGAAAAAAGATCAGTTGAAACTCATGCGCGATGCGGGTGTTCTCGAGATTCAACCAGGGATAGAAAGCTTTAGCGATACGGTTCTTGACTTGATGCGCAAGGGTGTCTCCGCGCTCCAGAATATCCAGCTACTCAAGTGGTGTCGCGAGCTCGGCCTCACACCCTATTGGAACGTTTTGTGGGGATTTCCTGGTGAGCCCGAGGAGGAATACGCCGAGATGGCGCGGATCGTCCCGCACTTGACGCATTTGCAGCCGCCTGGGGGGATTGCTGGGATCCGACTGGATCGGTTCAGCCCGAACTTTTTCGATGCTCAAGAAATGGGTTTCGTCGACGTGGCGCCGTTGCCGGCGTACCGGCACGTCTACCCGCTCACGGACGAGGCGCTGATGAACCTCGCCTACCACTTTACGTTTCGCTACGGCGACGGCCGCGACGTGAACCGCTACATTCGTCCCTTGCTAGGGGAGCTTCGCCGCTGGATGTCAACGTCGGATGCGGGCTTGTTCATGATCGATGCAGGCGAGAACCTTGCGATTTGGGATCTGCGTCCCGGGGGCGAGCTGCCCGTGAGCGTGCTGTCTGGATTGGAGAGGACGCTTTATTTGGATTGTGATGCGATCCGGGGTCTCAAAACGCTGACCCGGGACTTGGAGACAAACGCGGCCACGAGTCGGGCCGCCTCGAAAGTGGCCGTGGCTCTCGAGACCCTCGTTGCTCGAGGTCTCATGCTGGAACACGGCGGACGTTATCTCAGTTTGGCGGTGCGGCTCGGGGACTATGAACCGAGCCGGGCCGTGGTGAACCGGTTCTTCTCGGTGGCGAAGAGACTCGGCGAGCCGGTGGCTGGCGGTGTGCGCGTGCCGCTCGAGCGTCTCAACGGGAGTGACGGGTATCGGGTTGCGGCCGAGCGGCTGCCTTCCAAGGGCAGCCCGTCGTATCCACGATCCCGTTCACGTCGCCTGTCGACGTCACAATTTTCTGTAGACGGGCGCGACGGTTTGTTCGTAGAATTCCGCTCGCGGGGCAACTGAAAGGAAAGCTGAATGGCGAAGAAGAAGGCGACAAAGAAGAAAGCGACGAAGAAGAAAGCCGCCAAGAAGCCCGCGAAGAAGAAGGTTACGAAGAAGGCCGCCAAGAAACCCGCGAAGAAAAAGAAGAAGGCTGCGAAGAAGCGAGCGCAGCGTCAAGTCTTCTAGTCTCGGCTTCGACAGCGGTGCGGGATTCATTCTTCCCGGTATGCGCTGTCTGCCATCCAGAGTCTCGATCGCTGCGGACGTGCGAGCGACGCTGGACGCAGGTAGAGTTTCGCCTCCGAGACTGAAGACGTCTGGCTTTTGTTGGCGTCGTAAGTCCCGCCGCGCCGCTGCCCGACTTCCCGCAGGCCCGGATCCGCTCGTAGCTAACAGTGACTGTCTGCGCCCACCACGCGCAGTCGATTTTGGGCCTTTTGCCCGGTGTTTCGGTTTCCCGTCAGGAGACAGGTTTTGCTTTCCAACCCCGGGTCAGTACGAGCTAGAATTGCTAGGTTCTCGAGCTTGCTTCGCTGAATTGGAGCAGGAGTTGTGTCCCTTTGAGTGGGTAAATGCAGACATTTCACGAGTTTATTGACCAAAGCTTCTATTTCCCGCCCGAGGGGTTTCAGGTGCTCGACGACGAGCTCTACTTCCATGGCATCAACGTGATGGAGCTCATCGAGACCTACAAAACACCGCTTCGATTCACCTATTTGCCGATCATTTCGGAGAGAGTCCGGCGCGCGCAAAAGTACTTCGAGGATGCGATCGCGAAAGTCGACTACCGTGGCAAGTACACCTACACGTATTGCACGAAATCCGCTCATTTCAAGCACGTCATGGTCGAAGTGCTGAAGGCGGGGGCCCAGCTCGAAACATCCTCCGCGCTCGATATTCCCATCATCGACACCCTCGAGCGCTCCGGCTACATCGACAAGAATATTCGGGTGCTGTGCAACGGGTTCAAGGACTACGAGTACAAGCAAAACATCGTGGACATGTTGCACGACGGCTTCGAGAACTTCGTCCCCATCCTCGATAACAAGGATGAGTTGGGCTTCTACGAGCTGGAGCTCCACGTTCCCTGTACGCTAGGAATTCGGCTCGCGACCGAGGAGCCTCCCGAAGCGGGTTATTACACGAGCCGGCTCGGCATGAGGGAAGACGAAATCATATCGTTCTATATGGAGAAGCTCTCCGCCCACCCAAAACTGACGGTCAAAATCCTGCACTTCTTCGTGCATACCGGCATCGACGACACGCCTTTTTTCTGGAGCGAGCTCCGCCGTTTCGTGAATCTTTACTGTCAATTCAAGCTCGTCAACCCGAATCTCGAAATACTCGACCTCGGCGGGGGTTTACCGTTCCGGAACTCGCTCGATTTCGAATACGACTACCCCTACATCATCGGAGAAATCGTACGCACGGTGCAGGAGATTTGTCGTGAGAACTCGGTGGAGGAGCCCGACCTCATTACTGAATTCGGTAGCTTCACCGTCGCCGAGAGCAGTGGAACGCTCTTCAAAGTGTTGGGGAAGAAAGAGCAGAACGATCGCGAAAAGTGGCACATGATCGATGGAAGCGTTATCACGATGCTCCCTGACGTTTGGGCTCTCGGCCGCCGGTTCATTCTCCTGCCGATCAACAATTGGGACGCGGGGTATGAAAAAGTCTCTATCGGCGGCATGACGTGCGATGCCGATGATTTTTACAACGAGGATGCTCATCGTGGGTCCATCTTCATGCCCGACACGCGGCTCCAGCAATACATCGGGTTCTTTCACACGGGCGCGTATCAGGAAGTGCTGAGCGGTGTCGGCGGATTGCATCACTGCCTCATGCCGGATCCGAAGCACGTCGTGATCTCGCTCGACGAGGAGGGACACCGGGTCTTTCGCGTAATTAGCGAGGAGCAGATCAGCAAGCAAGTGCTCCGAACCCTCGGCTACCGGCGCGATCCGGACGCGCCTCCGGTGCGTCCTGCCACCAAACGGGACAAAAAACTCGTCGAATAGGAACTGCCGGCCCATGACCCGCGGGGACAAGGTTCGCGATTTCGACCCGAACGGTCCTACGAGCGCGGACTCTTTGTGGGGGCTCCCGTTTGGTGTGGACGAAGCCGCTCTCGTCATCCTCCCGGTCCCGTGGGAAGTGACCGTGTCTTACGGTAGCGGTACTGCGAGCGCGCCGGCTGCGGTTGTCCAGGCCTCGCGTCAAGTCGATCTCTACAACGAGAGCTTCCCCCATGCTTGGAAGCACGGTATAGCCATGACGGCGGTGCCCGCGGAGCTGGAGAGCCTGAATAGAACCACGCGGCCGAAGGCGCTCGAAGTCATCGAGGCCGTATCGGGCGGGAGCCAAGACCCCTCTCCGGAGGTGTTGGCGCAGGTCAACAGCGCCTGCGAAACGATGGTGGCTCGAGTTCGAAGCGAAGCGAGAGAGCTTCTCGACCGGGACAAGTTGGTCGGTGTTCTCGGCGGTGATCACAGCGTTCCCCTGGGACTGATTCAGGCGCTCGACGAGCGTCACGCCGACGTTGAGGGTTTCGGTATTCTTCATATCGACGCCCATTGTGATCTTCGGGATGCCTATGAGGGGTTCGTGCACTCCCACGCGTCGATCATGCGAAACGCACTCCGACTGTCAGGACTCTCGAAGCTCGTTCAGGTGGGCGTTCGGGACTATTGCGACGAAGAGATCGAGATGGTCCGTGAAAGCGAAGGCTCGATCGAGCTCGTTAGCGACCAGGCGCTATCCCGGCGTCGATTCCGCGGGGAGACGTGGTCGGCAATCGTGGAAGATATCTTGAGCGGCCTTCCCGAGAACGTTTACGTGAGCTTCGACGTCGATGGACTCGACCCCTCGCTTTGTCCAGGCACGGGCACCCCGGTTCCGGGAGGGCTCGGCTACGAAGAGGCCGTCTACGTCGTGGAACAGTTGGCGGCCTCGGATCGCACGATCATCGGGTTTGATCTCAGCGAGGTTTCGCCGTCGGGCGTCAGTGGAAGCGATTGGGATGCGAACGTCGGAGCGAGGTTATTGTATAGACTCAGCTGCAGCGCGCTGTCGACTCTGTGACCGCGAAAGGGAAACCATGACACACGAGGGAAAAGGACCCGTCTCGCAATTCTTGGAGCGCCACTTCAAGCATTTCAACGCGGCGACTGTCATCGACGCGTCGCGTGCCTACGAGAAGCTGCTTGACGAAGGCGGCAAGATGATGATCACCTTGGCCGGCGCGATGAGCACCGGAGAGCTCGGACAATCCCTCGCCGAGATGATCCGCCAGGAAAAAGTCGACATCATTTGCTGCACCGGAGCGAATCTCGAGGAGGATATCTTCAACCTCGTCGCGCATAGCCACTACAAGCGCGTGCCGCACTACCGCGAGCTCACCGCCAAAGAGGAGATGGCGCTGCTCGAGCAGCACTACAACCGTGTCACCGATACCTGCATTCCTGAAGAGGAGGCGATGCGGCGAATCGAGCGCAGTATCTTGGAGCTTTGGCAGCGGGCACATAAGGAGAACGCGCGCTACTTGCCCCACGAGTTTATTTACGAGCTCGTGCGAACCGATGCGCTCGAGTCTTCCTACGATATCGATCCGAAAGATAGCTGGGTCGTCGCGGCGTGCGAGCGGAACCTCCCGCTGGTGGTGCCGGGTTGGGAAGACTCGACCCTCGGCAATTTCTTCGCGGCTCACTGCATCGAGAAAAACCTCGACCCGAGTGTCATGCGCAGCGGGGTCGAATACATGATTGAGCTCGCAAGCTGGTATTCCGACAATGCCGGGGGCGGCGATGAAGGCGGCATCGGCTTTTTTCAGATCGGTGGTGGGATCGCTGGCGACTTTCCGATTTGCGTCGTCCCTCTGCTCCACCAGGATCTCCGTCGTACCGAGGTGCCGCGCTGGAGTTACTTTTGTCAGATCTCCGATTCCACGACCAGCTATGGCTCGTACTCGGGCGCTGTCCCCAACGAGAAGATCACCTGGGGCAAGCTCGGCCTCGATACACCGAAGTTCATCATTGAATCGGACGCGTCGATTGTCGCGCCGCTGATGTTCGCGTGGGTCTTGGGGCTGTAGTGGCTGGCCGCCAGGCCTTTTTGACCGTCACAGTCTCTTTTCGTTTCTGACTCGCTTCTTCCGTCCTGGCAACCCTGTAAGTTTGCATTTTTAAGAGACATTTCTCCTCTTCGACAGCCTCCCGTTCTTGCTAAAGTAGGTGGACTGCCGCCCCATCACGACGGATCGACATTGGCTCGTGCGCCCCGGCATGAGCGACAAGGAGGCGTATTTCAGCAATGGTTATCGATAAGTTAGCGGCGAGAAGCGATTGGGTTCGACGCTTCTGCGATCAGTCGCGGGTGATCCAGGCCCCTTTCGCCATCTTCCCGCCTCAGGAGAGTCAGCTCGCCGTCAAAACATCCCTCGTCCCCCGCGACGGCGACACGATCTCGGGTCAGTTCGCCAAGCCGCTAGCTGACAGCATGGTGGTTTTTGGCAATGGCGACGAGGGCCGAGAACAGGGAGCGCTTTTCATTCGAAGCTCTACTTTGGACAACGTGCCAGAGTCGGTCATTCGTTGGGCGCCGGAAGGCGCGACCCACGTTCTGCTGACGACCGTGGTCGGACTCACGGAACGATTCGACTGTCTGGTGACCTATCGCTTCATCACGTTTTGCGGCGAGCACTTCTCGGCGCCGCCAGCCATGGCGCTGGCGCGTGAGATGTCGAAGCAGGCTTTCATGGAAGTGAACGAGTTCGAGCCGGAGCAGGCTGGCGCGATGATCGATCTTCCCGAAGAGGACTGGAAAAACTTCTTGCAGCACCAGGTCGGTGCGATGGCGGCGCTGTTTGCCCTCACGAACTGCAAGAACATCGTGCGCGAGACGGTGAACCCTGCGAACCGGCTACAACGTTCGCGGCGAAAAGCGGGCAAGATCCCGTTGTACCACTTCGCCACGCTGAAAATGAAGCCGATGGGTAAATACGGAGGCGATGCCGCCCGTGCAATCCACTGGGTGCGGGGCCATTTCAAGGAGTACACCCCGGATAGGCCCCTGTTCGGCAAGATCGCGGGGCTTTTCTGGTGGGAGCCCCACCTCACCGGGGTAGCGTTGACCGAGTAGTCTCACTCCTCGCGACGCTCGTTGAGCCCACTTCCGACCCGCCGGACCGATCCGAACCGACGTTTTGGCGAAGTACCATCCGTTGGGGCAAGTCCTGCGGGTAGGGAGGCTTACAGTCGGGGGAGGTCCGAAAAGCAAATTCTTGGATTTCAGCACGAGATTTTGGATCGTTACTGGACTCTGCCTCGCGGACACCCAAAGGCTGAAGCTCCTATCGCGTTGAAACAAAAAGGCCTCATCCGCGTGACTTGTCGCCTTCGATTCCACTAGCTGCGGCACGAGAGTTGCACTCTTAAGTATGTTGGACCGGCTAAAGAGCTCATCGCGATTCTGCGGCACCGGTTCCGTACTTATGAATCACCGGAGGTGATAGGAATGAAAACGAAGGTATTGAAGCTTGCTCTGGCGGTGGCCGTCGTCGTTCTGACGGCAGCTCTCGCACACGCGCAGCAGGCCCGTTCAGGTTTGACCGGCGTCGTCCTCGACCCGGGAGGCCTGGCTCTCCCCGGCGTAACCGTGACCGCGACCAATGTGGACACGGGAATCGCCCGCACTAGCGTCACGACCGCGACGGGTCGCTACATCTTCAACAGCATGGCGTCGGCGAACTATACTCTGAGGTTCGAGCTGGCGTCCTTCAAGACCCTCAACCGCGAAGGCGTGGTGCTTTCCGTCGGACAGCAACTCACCATCGACGTCACGCTCGATCTCGGCGGTGTGGAAGAGACCGTCACCGTCACCGGCGAGACCCCGATGCTGGAGCTCAAGTCGAAAGAAGTCGGCGGTGTCATCGGCGAAGACGCTTTCGAGCAGCTTCCGACGCAAAACCGCAGCTTCGTCATGTTCGCGGCGTACATGCCCGGCGTCGTTCCCAACCCGCAAACGGGTTCGACCGCTTCCGACTCGATTTTCGTCAACGGCCAGGACGACAACAACAACGCGTTTTATGTCGATGGTGCCGAGAACAGCGATGATGTTATCGGCGCCCGCGCCGGAGCTCAGACGCGTACCGCCATCGAGGCGATTCAGGAATTTCAGGTCCTGACGTCTCAGTTCGACGCCGAGTTCGGACGGACGCAAGGCGCGGTGTTGAACGCCATCACCAAGAGTGGCACCAACGACCCGCACGGTGTTGGCTTCTACTACACCCAGGACTCCGCGATCAACGGGAAGGACATCTTCACCAAGCGTGCCGGGATCGACAACCCGGAGCGTCACGTGAACGTCATTGGCGGCGTCATCGGTGGCCCCATCATCAAAGACAAGGCCCACTTCTTCGTCAGCTACGAGCGGATCACTCCGAACGAAGGTGTGACCAACACGTTCGAGACTCGTCCCGATCTGAACTATTCGACTTCCGAGGACACGCTGTTACGCAACTGGATCCTCAAGGCGGATCTTCAGGTGGCGCAAAACCACCAGTTCAGCATTCGATGGCTCCAGGAGTATTCCCCGCAGTTCAACCAGGTCATCGGTAACGGGAATACCCAGCCGAGTCAGGCTGCCCTGCGTGAAGAGGACGACACCGATACGAACTGGATCACGTCGTTCGAAAGCCTCGTCGGCACGCAAGGCTTCAACAACTTCCGATTTTCGAGCACACGCGAGGACGTCTCGTTTGCCAACCCGGGCTTCAACAACAATGGGCAGACGTTCGACGCGCAGCGCGCGCAAACGGTGTCGCAGCTCCGTCAGTCCGTCCTCGACGGCGCCAGCGAAGTGGCTCAGTCGCGCATCAACCAGTCGTATCAGATCGACGATACGTTCACGCTCTTCGTCCCGGACATGAACGGCGACCACAACATGAAGTTCGGCGCCAACTTCTCGCGACGCTCGGAGGAGTTCAACAACTTCGGCACCGCGAACGGTCAGTTCAACTTTGACACCGATGCGCCGTGGCAGCCGAACGCACTCGACACTCAGCCCGAGTTCTTCGAGCTCAGAGTCGGCGGTCCGAGCGGCTCCGATTTCGACGCGATCCCGGATAACAACGTCTTTGGTGCGTTCTACCAAGATGACTGGACTATCAACAACCGGCTCACGCTGAACTTGGGACTCCGTTGGGACTGGGAAGAGGTCACCAAAGATAACAACAACGTCTCCCCACGCATCGGATTCGCGTACGACCTCACGGGCGAGGGACGCACGGTACTTCGCGGTGGTTATGGGCGATTCTATGAGCGCATGCAGCTCGGAGATGCCGTTTCCTGGTCTGGCTTTTTTCAGGATGCGGTGCTTCTCAACGGCGGTGTCTTCACCAGGTTCCCGAACTCGGGTAGCGACAAGGATTTCTTTCTCAACGCGACTCAGGCGAACGGGTTCACCGACTTGGAGCAGCTCAAGAATTTCATGATTGGTACTTTGGAAGGCGCCGGCGCTGCGAGGCGGGTCAACACCCAGCCGACGGTGGACAATCCCGATCGCGTCGCTCCTTATTCCGACACGCTGTCCATCGGCGTCCAGCATGAGGTCGCACCCGACATGATGTTCGGGGTCGACTACATCAACAACAAAAACAACGATGTTCGTGTCGAGGTAGATCTTAACCCGTTCTCCGCGGCACAGGGCGGCCGCCCCAACCTCAGTATCCTCAACGGAGCGGTGGTGCCGGGTATGGGCGCTATCACCTCCACCGTGAACGCGGGCGAATCGCGCTATCAGGCGCTGCAATTCTCGCTCAGGCGCCGCTTCACTGAATCTCCAGTGGGACGCCTAGGGATCAACTTCGCCTACACGTACGCCTCTCAGAGTGGAAACTACCGGGCCAACGGCAACAGCGGTGGTAATAATGCCGAATCCCTGCGTTTTCACGAGCGCACGGAGAGCGGCTACAACTTCGACACCGGCGAGTTCATCGGCGAGCCACTCCGGCTCAACCTCGATGACCCGCGCAACCTCGACCGGCCGTCACCGTGGCATCGGGATCATAACTTCGTTACCGGCTGGGCATACTTGATCCCGAACACCGGGATCGGTGGGACGCAGGGCCTGCACTTCAGCGGCAACTTCCGCTACATGACAGGTCAGCATTACACGCTTCAGGAGTTGGCACGGGGAGATAACAATCAGAGATTGTTGGCGCCGGCTGGAACTTACTCCGCCAACATCGACTCTGATATCGCTCTTGACAGCATCGAGACCAGCGGCAAGCAAAATGGAGCGGTGCTTCCTGACTTCGTGCGGCTCGACTTCACCTTCCGTTACGGATTCACCATTCGTGAAGACATGACGCTGACGGTCCTGGTCGACATTTTCAACGTGACCGATCGGGTGAACTGGAACAATGCCGGCAGCACGTTCACGGACTCGACGGCGTTTCTGATCCCGGGCTCGGTGCTTGCACCGCGCGAGTATCAGTTCGGCCTGCGCTTCCAGTTCTAGCGGAAGATTTCTTGGATTGCTGACGTGATTCGGGCCGCCTCGGAAACGGGGCGGCCTAATTTTTTGCCGGTCGCAGAGTTGCGACTCGCTCCTGGACGACGGGCTGGTCTGATTCGAGCTCGAGCGAGCGTTCGAACGTCTCGAGTGCGAGCTGCGATTGTCCGCTCCGCTCGTAGCAATCGGCGAGGGAATTGAGCAGCGCCGGGTAGGGCGGCCTCAACGAGAGCGCCTGTTCCAGGTAGCTCTGACCTTTCGCGAACTCCTGCTTGTAGTAATGCGCGAAGCCTAAACCGGCCACGACTTCGAACTGGTCCGGGTGGCTCGCTTCGAGAGGCGTGAGAAGCTCGAGCGTTCCATCCGCGTCTCCGGACTCTATGCGGATCGCGGCGAGCTTCCATCGAGCCATCGGGAGGTCAGGATTGTCGGCGGCGACTGCGTTCTCGAGCTCGGCTACGCCCTCATCGTAGCGGCCGAGGCCGAGAAGCTGCTCCGCGCGCTCGAGAGCCAGCAAGCCCGGCGCGGCCCCGTTGAAGCCCTCTCGGGAGAGGTAGCCGGCCCGTGAAACCGCGGTTCGCGGTGACACCAGTAGTGGGGTCGATCGTTCGGCCACGGCGCCGCCATCGGGAGCGAGGAGTGCCATACGCAGCTCGTAGTTTCCCGCCGTTTCGATGGCACCCAACGGCAACGTTTCTTCGATCGCGCCGCCTTGATACCGCGCCAGGGAGAACTCCCACTCGTCGAGGGTTTCGTCGGTACTGACCAGCGTAAAGCGCACCCGGTGGTCGGGCCCCGCGCCGTACGCTTGCGATAACGCAAAGGCGCTTTCTCCTAGAGCGAACACGCCGTCAGCGGCGGGTCGGAGTAGCTGGCCTTCGACCTGAAAGGGGCGCACCTCTCCCGCGTTGCCGGGGGCAACGAGCTGTCGCTCGTAACCGAGCACCAGATCGGTGAGCCCTGGTACGTCGGAAGAGACCCGGCCGACTTGGAGGTCACGCTCCGCGACCGTGTATTGTTTGAGCACCCGGTTCTTGGCGATGATGCTGACGTTGTGCTCGCCGGAGACGAGAGGAAACGTGCCTTGGATCGCCACGGGCGACGTTTGTACTGATTCGAACTCCGTGGGAGTCAGCTGGAAGAAGATCTCCCGTTGTTTGTCCACCACCAGGGCTCCATCCAGCGTCCGTACCTCGACGCCAAGGTCAACCACCGTGTAGTAACGAGAGTTCTCCTCGTCGGTCTCCAAGTTGAAGTTCTGCGGGTCGATTTCGATGCTGTAATGAACGAAGGCGGTGTCCTGCGCTCCCACGAGCACGGCGAATGTGGCTCGGCTGGTAACGAAATTGAAGGAGTAGTCCGCGTCGACACGGCCGCCGTAGCGCTCCCAGCCGCGTATGTAGTCGGTGCGGACGTTACGCTTGGGCGCCTCATCGATGTTCGCGAGCAGGATGTTGGTGGCTCCCGAAAACACCGTCTCGGCGTCGGCGTAGCCTCTTTCCGACGGATCGAACGAAAGCGCGGCTCGGGCGACCTCGATGTTGATCTCTCTGAGAGTTTCGAGCGCGGCGCGGTTGTCTCCGATACGGTCCACTCCCCCTTGGACCAGAGCGCGCGGACCATCGGCCGAAGGATCATAGAGCTCGAACTCACCAAAGCTTCGTCTCTGGAAGAACAGCAGGTAGAAAAACGGTGGAAGACCTCGTGTGGTATCGGTCTCGTAGAACCAAAGCTCTAGCGGCGTGATGTTGTCACGGTTGTAACGTTGAATCCCGCGCGGCTCTCCCAAGACGATGTAGTAGCGGCCGCGGTCCGTTCGCCACCCCGGTCGGGCGGTCTCTCGGGATAGCACGTCGTTGGCGTAGTCCATTCGGCGGTAGTGCTCGACCTTGAACTCGTTTTCCAGGGTGGCGGGGTTGGGATCGCGCCGCTTCCAGAACGCGTCGATGAAAGCATTCCGAACGTCGGATGCCTCGATATCGAGAAAAGACTCTTTCTCGATATCGGTGATGAGGTAAACGGCGTCTTGCTCGAGCCACGTTCGTTGCTCGGGAGTGAGCCGATCGATGCGCTCGTCGGCGAGGAGAGCCGTCGCCACGAGCGTCGCTGCGAGGAGTGCGAGCGCGGTTTTCATGATGTCAAGTCCCGATCGATGTTAGCCCGCGCTAGCCCGGCGTCGCAACGAAACGGCAACCTCGACACCTATTTCGTAACCGTAGCGCCCGCGAGTTGGGCAATCGCCGCGAGCGTCGTCTGCCCCGCGTTGAGGCCCAGACGGAAGTCCTTGTCGGTGAACGTCGAGTATACATCCGTCGTCTGGTGCCAATGTGGGTCCCAGCCGGCGCCAACGTGGGCGCCGCGCTCGTTCTCCCGAAGGCTGATGGCAGGGACGAGGTTCATGAACGGTGTCGAGTCGGTGTTCGTCATGTGGGGTCCGACCGTCGCGGGATAGTCGGTCGCGTACATGTCGTTCGCTGCTTTGAAGAAAAACGCGAGCTCTCGGGCCTTCTCCATCAGCTCTGCCGTTGATTGGTACTCGACGTTCACGTCCGCCTCGGGTCTTTGATCGCGGCTCACGGTTCCATCGGGTCGAGGAGCTCCGTGGTCGAAGAGCATCATGTCGTGCTGGACCATGCCGAGCCACTTGGGCTCCGGGTAGCGGCCCGAACCCGCAGGCTCTTCGATTCCCTGGAGCGCTTGACGCTGCTCGACGTACGCTCGCGCTCCGTTGAGCCCTGTCTCTTCGTTGTTCCACAAAGCGAAACGGATCGAGCGCTCCGTTTGCACATCAGGCGCGTTGAGAACGCGCGCGAGCTCCATGACGAGCGCCGTCCCGGAGCCATCGTCGTTCGCCGCCTCGCCCCAGCCGTGTCCGTCCATATGGGCGCCGATGATGTACATCTCCTCGGGATGCGTCGTTCCGATTTTCGTGCAGTAAACCTCTTGACGCGGGCCGTTCGTCGCAGGCTCCCGGTTGAGCTCTCTGAGCGCTTCGTCTGGCTGAGCCATCGGATCAGTATTGACGCCCGTGCGCCCGCGATAGCCGAAGATCGAGCTTCCGCCGGGACCCGACCCGTTTCGGCCGATGGCGCCGCCGGTCGGCGTGCCACCGTCCGGGTTCAGCTCACGCTGCGGGCGGCGCCGTCGCTCTCGGGGAGGTGGATCGAAAACGTAGTCGATGCGCTCGGTGGTCGTACAGCCAACGGCTTTTAGCTGGGCTTCAATCCAATCGACTGCGTCGCGATTGCGCTTCGTGCCCTGCCGACGATCCCCGAACTGAGTCAAGCCTTTGAGGGTAGCTTTGTACTGCTCGAGATCCAGCCGGCTCACGAGCATGCGTACATCGGCGTTCTCTTCGTCGGCCTGTGGCTGAGCGAGAGAGCCCGCGCCCATGCCGAATGCCAGTAGGAAGCCAGTCGTTGCGATCAGACTCTTCGATACCATGTACCGCTCCTTCGAAAAAACACTCAGCCGGTTTCGGCGGCCGAGCGGTGGTTATGATGACGAGATGACGCCATCGGTAGTCTACTGTGCTCCTCTCTCCGATGCGATCAGCGAGTTTTTCGTGTTGCCGCTAGCGGGAGTGATATCGTTGAATGGTATCGACGACCGAGGACGCGTGAAAACGGATATGAGTCAGCTAGTCACTCGAAGAGAGCTCTTCAAGTCTCTAGCCGCCAGTTGGCTTGCATCGACTGCGTGGTCTCAGACGCAACCCAAATGGATCGACTCCATGGGCGTCGAGCTCTATACGGTGCGGAGCCTGTTGACGGAGAAGGCGCGCGAGACCATCGAAGCGGTCGCCGCGATCGGCTACCGGCACTGCGAGATACAAGACGTCATGACGCTCGAGCGTCTCGCTCCAATTGCGAACGACGCAGGGCTCCGGGTGACGAGCGCCCACTTCACGCCCGCATTTCTTACGGGCAATTGGGAGTTTCCGGCGCAATTCGGCATCGACAAACCCGCGGATGGCTACGACATCGACGCCGTCATCGAAGACGCTCACCGGCACGAGCTGGAGTACTTGGTATTCCCCATGGTTTACCCGCAAGAGCGGGGCGGGCTCGACCGCTATCGGTGGCTGGCGGACGAGCTCAACAAAGTCGGTGAGAAATGCCGGGGGGCGGGGATCGATCTCTGCTATCACAACCACAATTTCGAGTTCGAGCCCATCGGTGGCTCGACTCCGTTCGCTGTGCTTGCAGCCGAGTTGGACGAGCAATACGTCCAATTCGAGCTCGATGCTTTCTGGGCGGCGCATGCGGGCGTCGATCCGGTCGAGATGATCCAGAGGTATTCGGGACGTACGCCTTTATTGCACCTCAAGGATCTTCGAGACGGTACGCCCGACTCCTACAAGATGTTCGGCATTTGGAGCAATGATCCCGGAGCGTTCGAAGAAGTCGGCGACGGCGTGATCGACTTCGCGGCACTGCTGCGCGCGGCCTCCGAGCATCGCGTCGTCCACTGCTACGTCGAGCAAGATCACACGCCCGGAGACCCCGTCGCGAGCCTGCAAAAGAGCTTCGACTATCTGAAGAGACTCGCGCTGTAGCGGTGAGTGTCGCGAGTGCTCAAGACTTCGTCGGAGGCGGCTCGAGCTCCGGCAGCATGAGCGCCGCGGGGTTGACTTTCGTAGTGTTCGATACGCCGTAGCGGACGCGGGACGACCAGGTTTGCGCCGGGCGCTCGAGCCACCGGTGGTACAGGGTCGCAGCAGCGAGCGACAAAGCGAGGGCGACGGCGAGAACTGCGATTCGCGCGAGGGGGCCGAGGTCGAGCCGGTCGCCGAGGTTGATGATCCTTCCCCCGACGGGTACGTGCACCAGGTAGAACGAATACGACATGGTCCCTAGCCACACCAGTGGCCGAACTTCGAAGCCGCGGACGAGTGCGAGCGCCGCCGCTGCAGCCACGCTCGGCAACGCGATCGCGAAGGACGTCGAAACACTCAATCCTAGGGTGAACAACGCCAGGACAACCGCGTAAGTGCCCCGTTGAAGCCAGCCGACGTAGAAATGAAATGTCGTCAGGCCCAGCGCGAACAGGCCCAGATACGGAAACAGGAGGGTGTCGGGAGCGGGTAGAAGCGAGATCGCGAAAACAGTGAGCACGGCCGGCAACCGCACCCACGCGTGGCGATTCGCAACGAGCGGGAACAGAAAAGCAATCGCCAGATAAAACTGAAACACGATCGATAGACTCAAGAATACCGGGCTCAGCCATGGATAGTCCGTGTAACCCACCAGATAACCGAC
>CAMYKY010000079.1 GCA_947259165.1 uncultured Acidobacteriota bacterium
TCGTCGATAATGAGATACACCGCCGGCACAATGAGAAGCGAGATAAACGTCGCAAACACCACCCCGAACGCTAGCGACACCGCCATCGGGATCAAGAACTGCGCTTGAAGACTCTTCTCCATCAACAGCGGCGTCAGTCCAAGGAACGTCGTTAACGACGTCAGGAGAATCGGGCGAAACCGCGCCCGTCCCGCCTCGCGCACCGCGGCGGCCAGGGAAACCTCCGCTCGCCGTTTGCGGTTGATGAAATCCACCAAGACGAGGCTGTCGTTGACGACGACACCGGTGAGTGCGACCACACCGAACATCGACAAGATCGTCAAGTTGATGCCCATGAAGACGTGTCCCCAAATCGCGCCCACCACGCCAAACGGGATTGCGGTCATGATGATGAGTGGCTGGATATAGGATTTCAGAGGTATCGCAAGGAGGGTGAAGATCACCAACAGAGCAACGAGGAACCCACGTTGCAGACCCTCAATCGAGTCGCGTTGCTGCGCCGCCTGACCTTCAAACGAGTAATAAACCCCAGGATAGTCGGCCAGCACTTCCGGAAGGATTCTGTTGTCCAGGTCGGCGATGACGTCGCCCGTGGCCGCGATCGAGACGTCCACGTCGGCAGTCACACTCACCGCGCGCTTGCGGTCGACGCGGCGGATGGACGAGAACCCACGGCCCTCATCGAGAATCGCGACTTGACTGAAGGGAACCTCGCCGCCAGCGGGCGTGCGTATCCGCATCTTTTCGAGATTGCCGAGCGACGTCCGCTCATCGTAGGGATAGCGCACCATCACCCGAATATCGTCTCGACCCCGTTGAATGCGCTGCGCCTCGTCGCCATAGAAAGCCTGACGAACTTGACGACCGAGGTCGTTCAGAGTGAGCCCAAGCATCTCCGCCTCGGGCTTGATCGTCAGCTTGATCTCGCGCTTGCCGGTGCGAAACGTGTCGGTGATCTGGGACACCCCGGGATACTCACGCAGCTTCGCTTTGATATCCTCAGCCGCCATTCTCAATGCATCTAGGCTCGCGCCAGTGAGCTCCACGTTCACATCCTCACCGGTCGAGAACATCGACGCGGTGAACTTCAACTCGACAGCATCTGGGATCGCCCCCGCAATCTCCTCCCACTGCCGCGCCAGATCTTCGCTGCCGATGTCTCCGCGCAGCTCCGCCGGCGTGAGCTCGATCGTCACCTCACCGAGGTGAGATCCCGACGCAGCCCCCGCGAAGCCGAACAATTGGCTTTGTGCGCTCGTATAGGGCTGGTCACCTACGGATGCGGAGATATGTCGAAAAATCGGCTGGCCGGTTTGCTCTTCGAGTTGACGGCTGAGCTCTTGCGCAGCGTTTTCCAAACGCTCGACCGCCGCCGAGGTCACCTCCACGGGAGTTCCCTGCGGCATCGTCAACGTGGACGCGACGTAGTCCGCCTCGACGGCCGGCATGAAGTCGAAACTAACCCATCCGGCGCCCACCATCCCGAGCGTCACAATCAACAGCGCAACCGCCGTCGAGACCGTCAAGTACCGAAACCGCAACGCACGTTCGAGTAACGGCTCATACACCTTGTGAACGAACCAGAAGAGGCCACGGGTGAAGTGCTCTTGAAACCGTGTCCACGGCCCTTTCTGGCCCAGACGCTCCTTCTTGCCGATATGAGCCAGGTGCGACGGCAAAATGAATTTCGACTCGAGAAACGAGAACAGCAGGCACGGGATCACGATGAGCGGCAGCACCCGCATGAACTTGCCCATGACACCGTCGACAGAGAGCATCGGGGCGAAAGCGGCGACCGTCGTCAGGATCCCGAACGTGACCGGCACAGCCACCTCTTGTGCGCCTTCGATGGCCCCCTTGAGTCCCCGACCGTGTTGCTGTTGGTGTGTATAGATGTTCTCACCCACGACGATGGCATCGTCCACGACGATGCCCAACACGACGATGAACGCGAAGAGCGACATCAAGTTGATTGAGACGTCGAAATTGGGAATGACCCACATGGCGCCCAGAAACGATATCGGGATGCCCATGCTGACCCAAAAGGCGAGGCGAAAGCGCAGAAACAGCGCCAAGCTGATGAACACGAGGATGAGACCGCCGGCCCCGTTTCGCAGCATGAGGCTCAGGCGGTCCCGAAGCGTCTTGGACTGGTCTTGCCAAATCGTGAGCGAGATGCCTTCGGGCATCCGAGCCTGCGCCTCCTCGACATAGGCATGCACCGAGTCCGTCAGCTCGATCGCGCTCTGGTCGGACGTGCGGAACACCTCCACGAAAACGGACGGCTCACCATCGAACCGGGCTTTCTGATCGGTCTCGGCAAAGCCATCGATCACTTTGGCGATATCGCCGAGCTTGATGCGGGTTCCGTTCCGGCGAGTCAGCAAGACGAGCTCTTCGTACTCGCGTCCCACATAGGCTTGGCCTTTGGTCCGGAGCAGAATCTCTCCACCGTCGGTCTTGACAGAGCCTCCGGGCAAATCCAGGGACGACATCCTTACCGCACGCGCCACCTGATCGAACGTCAGACCGTGTCGCCTCAACGCATCTTCGGAGACCTCGATCGAGATCTCATAGGGGCGTGCGTTTTGGAGCGATACGAGCGTGATCCCTTCGAGCGCCGAGATTTCGTCACGAACTCGCTCGCCGAGACGCTTCAGCGTGGTTTCATCGGCGCGCCCCGACACCGCCACGTTGATGACCTGACGTTGGTTGGTAATCTCTCGAATGATGGGTTTTTCCGTCTCGGCTGGAAAGGTGTCGATCGCATCAACGCGGGATTTCACTTCGTCGACGACCCGACTCGGATCGGCGCCGGTGTCGAGCTCCACCACCACCTGGCTCCTGCCCTCGACGGAAGTAGAGGTAATTCGCTCGACGCCATCAATCCCCTGGATCGCCTCCTCGATGCGCACGGAAACGCCCTCTTCGACTTCCTCGGGGGCGGCGCCGAGATAGCTGACCTCGACGGTAATGAGATCTAGATCCATCTCGGGGAACACTTCACGTTTGGTGGTCACGGTGCTCATCAGGCCTCCCGCCAGGATGAGCACCATGAAGAGATTCGCCGCGACGGAGTTTTTCGCGAACCACTCGATGGCGCCGTTCATAGTGACTTCCCTTCCTCGTCAGCGATGCGAACCAGCATGCCGTCCGTATTGGCATCGAGCGGCGACAACACGACGAGCTCGCCATCTTTCAGTCCTTCGGAAACGATGACCTCGGTCTCGGTCGCGCGGAGGACCGTTACATCGCGGTAACGCAGGCGACTTTCCGCGTCGATGATCCACGTGCGGCTTCCGGTCCGAAGCGCAGCCCGTGGCAGCACCGCGACACCCTCAACTTGACGGCCTTCGATCTCAGCCTGAACGAACATCCCCGCGTTGAGCGGGGGGCGCCTGGGATTGTCGCCGGGCGCGTAGGGATTGTCGACGCGCGCGACCGCGTGGATCATGCGCGTCGCGGGATCGATCTCGCCTTCGGTACGAACGATGCGGCCTTTCCATTCGTGCCGCTCACCGGCAAAATTCGTCGACAGCACTACCGTCGGTTGGACCCGCGCAGTTGCCCCGCCGCGATACGTCATCGGCAGCGTGACGAACGCGAGGTCGTCGTCTGGAAGTGGGAGCCTCACTTCGGCGGCGTCGACGGCGTAGATCGCCGCGATGGGAGCCCCGAGCGAAATGAATTGACCGACGTCCACACTCTTTTGTCGGATCCTTCCCGCGTAGGGTGCTTGGATCACGGTTCGCTCACGATTTCGTTCGGCGCGCTCGACGTTGGCGACAGCGGCATTCACCGCGGCGCGTGCGTCTTCGAGCTGCGGCTCACGAAGCGCGAGCGGCGTGCCGTCGCCGCGGCCGAGCTCTTCCCACTCTCTGCGAGCAACGACGGCCTCGGCTTCTTCCTGAGCGAGCCGCACCTTGCTGCGCGCGAGCTCGGATCGTGCGGTCACCAGCGCCTGGTCGTAGTCGAACGGATCGACCCTGACGAGCGCTTCCCCCTTCTCGAAGAAACCTCCCGAGGCGAACGAATCTGAGACCCAAATAACCCGGCCGGCTACTTCCGGCACGAGCTGACTCTCCGTACGAGGGCTAACCGTTCCCTGGCTCATCACCGTCAGAAGGCGGGTTTCGAGCTCCACCGTTGCCACCCGTACGAGTGGCGCTGCCACGATCGGGGCGCGCGTCTCCACATCCGGCTTGAGCGCCATCATCGTCACCGCAGCGGCGATGCCCGCAAACAAGACGACCGCGGGGACGATGACAGTCCAGAGTATCTTCCTTTTTTCAACAGCCATTGAGCTCACCTATCGTTTTCATTCTCGATCTCCGGATGATCGATCTCCGGCGCGTCGGTCTCCGATACGAGCTCCGGAGCTTTGTAGCGGTCGAACCCGCCGCCGAGCGACAAAAAGAGATCGACGCGATTGTCCAACCGGACGCGCCGGACAAAAATCAGCGCACTCTCGGCATCGAACGACCGCCGCTGAGATTCCAAAACCGTGACGTAGTCTTCGAGACCGGAGCGATAGCGATCGTCGGCTAGCCGCTCGGCCGCGGCGGAATGCTCCGAAGCGTCCGCAAGCGCGGACTCCCGCTCAGCGAGAAATCCCTCAGCAGCGAGGGCACGCTCCACTTCGAGATACGCGGTCAAAACCGAGTTGATATAGTTCGCCAGTCCTTCGTCCTCACCCGCCTCCGCGCGTTCGATATTGGCCCGAATCCGACCGCCCTGGAAAATGGGCTGCACCAGGCTTCCCACGAGACTCCAGACACCGAAGTTTCCATCGAGCAAGTCCGTGAGCGCGGCTGTTGCCGTCCCGCCCGAGGTCGTGAGAGAGATGCTCGGGTAGCGGGCACGACGAGCGGCGGAGACGAGCTCACCCGAAGCAACGAGGCGCCGCTCCGCTGCGGCGAGGTCGGGTCGTCGTGACACGAGCTGTGCAGGAAGGCCCGAAGGGATCTCGGGCGGCGTGACGCCGAGAGCCGCAGCGGTCTCGATATCCGCACCGGGGTAGCGTCCGAGCAACACCTCGAGCTGGCGTTTCGCGAGATCGAGCTGCTGCCGCCAGTTGACCCGGTTGGCCTCGGCGGCAGCGAGATTGGCGAGGGACAGTCGGTAATCGAGAGAGGGGCGGATGCCGGCCTCATAGCGGTCACGGACTTGATCCGTCGAGCCCTGGAAACTCTCGAGGGTCGCGTCCGCCAAACGGAGCTGCTCGATCGCTTCCCCGGCCAGGAACCACGCCTTGACGGTCCGGCCCGCGATGGACAGGCGTGCGCCGTCGAGCTCGGCCGCGGTAGCCTGATAGTTCGCGAGCGACGCTCGCGATTGAGCCGAAATGCGACCCCACAAATCGACTTCCCAGCTCGCTTGAACGCTCAACCCGAGATTCGTCGACGTCGAGGACAGTACCCGCCCCTCGCCTCCTGGGATTGGGAATCCGATGAAATTCTGCTTGCGGCGTGCGCCGCTCACAGTAGCGCCGACCTGAGGGTACAAGTCCGCGGCAGCAACTTTGGCATCAGCCGCCGCTTGCTCTAGACGCGCCGACGCGACGGCAAGGTCGTAGTTGGCTTCGAGCGATTCGGCGACGACACTGTTGAGTTTGTCATCCCCGAACGTCTTCCACCACTCGGGATCGAGCTCAGGGGCAACTTCGTCGCTCGTCGTCCAGACGTCGGGACTCTCAACCGGAAGCTCGGGCGTTTCAACCGGCGGGGCTTTGACGCAACCGGCGGCGAACAGCAACGGTAGTAACCAGCGCAGGGACACCGTTCGGGTCATCCTGGAGCTACGACGTTCCCGACTGGGGCTGTCATACCCGCGACGGCAAAATCCACGAGATTCTCGAGAATCGCGTCCGGCTCGGGAAGCTGGTGGACGAGGGGCATGTCTTTGTGACGGCAAAAGGCGAACGTGTGCGCCATCGCCCCAACCACGAAGTGAACTCGCGAGCTAAACACGTCCGGTGGTAGCTCGGGAAGGGTCGCTGCAAGCGTTTCGGTGAAACGGGCCGCGATGACTCGAATTTGCTCGAGCATGCACGCGCGGATCTCGTCGTTGGTGTCCGAATGGGTGCTTCCCACGAGCTGCATGAACTTCGCCCAGCCGCTGCCGGGCTCGCGCAAGCGTTTGAATAGCGGGGCGAAGAACGCTCGCAAGACCTGCTCAGTGTCGGGGTCTTCTAGTGCATCCAGGCGTTCCAAACGCTCCGCGTTCACGGGTCCAAACCGCCGTGCAAACACCGCCTTCAGTAAGTCGATCTTCGAGCCAAAATGATAGTTCACAGCGGCGAGGTTCACGTCCGCCTCCGCGGTAATATCCCGAAGCGACGTCGACGCGAACCCGTGGTCCGCGAACAACCGTTCGGCGACATCCAGAATCTTTTCCTTCGTGCTCAAATCCAGCCCTCAATTAAACGTTCGTTTCAATCATACGTATAACCGAGAGCCAAGAGCAAACCAGAATCGGATTTTTCCGGAAGTTTTATTCGGCCGTCGTCGCGCTAGATTCTATAAAGTCAATCCAAGCAACTGGTTGCGACAGCCTCAGGACGGTCCCGGCCGGCAGAGACAACGGCTCCGCCAGCACGTACTTTTCACGCCATTGGCGACTAAAGTGCTCGATCACAAGAATGGCCTCAGCATCGCCACCCGGACGGACGACCTCGATCCGCAAGGGCTCCTCAGGATCGAGCTCTGGGTAGATGGCGAGAAGCTCCACGCTCTCGGAGAACGTATGGCTCGCGGAAAGGCGCAACGCGGAGACCGCCAGGGCGGAGTCCGAAAAGCGGATCCCCAGCTCGCTACGATCGACGAGGCGCTTGCCCTCATCCTCCCACCCTTTGACGTAGAGCAACTCGACCGCCACGCTCGCTCCGGCTGGCAATTCCTGCCCACTTCCGCCAGCCAACGACACACTGCCCTGCCCAGGAAGCCACGTCGCCAGGGGTCGCGCCCCCTCGCAGGAATCACCCAGGGAAATCGTCGCGCGCCGGACGATCGTCGCAAGACCCGGTTTGACCTCGAACGCCGAAGCGACCCGCGCCTGAGCCATTCCTGTCGGGAGCACGAGACAATGCTCGAGCTCGTAGTCGTCCTCGCCAATCAAGACATCGGCCTCTGCCTTCAACACGAGGTCCGGCGTTCCCATCGCCCACTCCGTCGCCGCGGGCTCGAGCTCCCGCAGCTCGTCGGCAGTGAGAGGCTCCCCTTCGGGAGTCTGCCCGATCGTCCAATCGATGAGGATATCGATCTCGGCAGCCGTGAGACTTCGCGTGTGTCGGAATGCACCGACGCCGTCCACCGGTAGCCAAGGAGGCATCTGCTCGCCCAGCACCTGCATCTTGACCGAGTTCGCCCACGGAACCGCGTCCGAGTACGACAGAAGCGACATCGGAGCGGCACCTCCAGGGCGATGGCAGCCGGCACAGTGCTTCGCAAAGATCGGGCGGATATCGTCGCGAAAGTTGTAATCGGAGGGTAGGCCCTCGTGGGCGAGTGCTCCGGTGAACGCTCCCGACGCCAAAACCGCCACGACAGCGCTTACGAGCTTAGTTTGCACGAGCAGCCTCCAGTTCTTGAATTGAATCCTCGAACAGTTGATACGCGCTCTCGACTTCCACTCGGTTACCCATGTCGCCGTACACATCGAGTAGCCATGCCGCGCGGATGAGTTTTTTCGCGGCCACCGAGACTTTGTCGCCTTCTCTGGCGTTTAGGGCAAGCATGAGATCCTTCGCTTCGAGGGCGGGAATATAGAGGTCCGGCCAGACGCCGTTCGCAATGAGCTCCTTCAGCCGCGCATCGCGATGCATGATCGCTTCGACGATCTCGTCGGCAGTCTCTGGAATACGGAACTCGGGCAAAATCAACGTGTTCGTTTCCGCCGCCCCAACGCCTGTGACCATGCTCTCGGCGAAAATGAAATCGAATCGCGATTCATCCTTCTCGGCACCAGGAAAGCTGACGTGAACGACGTGCTCCGCAGGGTAGCTCGTCGGCGCACCAACGGCGGCGCTCAAGTACTCCCCTCCCGAGACCGGCTTCATCGGAATGTCGTCGATACGCACCTCGAACGGGGTCGCGTCGATGGGCTTGGTGAAATCGTTATAGAGATAAAGTCGAAAGGTTCCCTCTTCGTCGAGCGTGCCTTCGAGATGGTTGTACCCGTTGGGAGCCATGAACAAGACACCGCCATGTTTCGGGTTGTGGTCACCGTGCGCCATCGGAATGCTACGAATGTGCATCGACGAGCCGTCCGGGCACTGGCCGGGCTCGGCGTTGAGGATCTCCGGGTTGTCCGGGCAAAACCACTGGAGCTCGCGGGTCATGGGCGCAAGGTTCATGTTGCAGATGGGACACTTCCCCTCGTGATCCTCATCGATGTGTTGGTGCATCGGGCAGGAGTAGCTCGACACGAGGATCCGCTTGACCAAATCGCGCCCTCCGACGGGACACGTGCCCGGCCTAACCGACTGCTCATCACGATGGACGGGACACAACCAGACCTCGAAAGTCTCATCGCTCTGTTGAACGGGGAGAGCAAGAACGAGTGCCAAAAACCAGGAGCTCATCATATCGCCGTCATTCTACCGTAACGGGCTTGTCGCGATCCGTCAGGTTCACTACGATCGCCCGAGCCGCGCGGACGAGATTCGCTGGAGTGATCACGATCTCCTGTCCCCACACGCCCGCCCCAACACCGAGCATCGGCTCCTCGGTGAGCGCCTCGTCGACGAACGAACGAAAACCCATCGACTGCCAGTGAAACGGCGGCACCGAGCCGACGTCGTAGCCGGTGACTTCCTTCACCACCTCCGGCCGAGCCATCTTGATGTTGCGGTTGCCAATCGCTTTCTTGAGATGTCCGGACACGGCGTTCTTGTCGCCCCCCACCATCACCAGGACACGCTCGCCGGTGCCCGATTCGAAGATCAGAGTTTTCACCATCTGATGCTCGCGGAAGTCCAAAGCGCGAGCAACATTCGCGGCACCCTTCTCCGTGGCCTCAGGAAACTGCTGTGTTTCGTATGAGATACCCTGCTCGTCCAGGTAACTGTGCGCGGGGAGCTTCATGAAGAAGGACTATACCTTGACAGCGACTCCGCTGCAGGTTAACGTAGCGGTCGTTTTCAGGAGTGAAACCATTTTGAGTCTCCAAGCTACTTCGAGTCGATCCTCGCAGATGGCCCGGCAGATGCCAGGCATGGGTATGCCTTGGCCGGGCTGTGCTGCCCGGCTCGTCATGAAGTAGCGCTTCTCTTCGAGCTGATGTCGCACCGCCCGGCTTTACCGGGACGGTGCTTTTTTCGTTTTGGACATCAGCTGAGAGGAGACGATCGTGTTCTACCCATCTTTGGCTTCGGCCAACTTACCGATAACCATTCTCAAATTCGGCGGTTCCGTGCTTTCGGGCCCCGACACCCTGGCCGACGCCGTCGCCGAGGTCCGGCGCTCACTCAAAAAGGGCTCTCGAGTCGTCGCGGTCACGTCGGCATTCTCGGGCGTAACCGAGCGCCTGTTGAACAAGGCGCGAGCTCGTTTTCGAGCTCCAGCCGATAAGCCGCTCGCGAGCCTACTGGCCACCGGGGAGTCGCGCTCAGCAGCGTTTTTGTCACTCGCGCTCGACGACGCGGGACTCGCCAACGAGCTGGCCGACCCAGACCGCATCGGACTGACCGTGCGTGGATCGTGGCTCGACAGCGAGCCGGTCGACGTCGACCTAGCGGCGGTGTACAAAGCCCTCGGCAAAGCGCCGGTGATCGTTCTGCCGGGATTCTTCGGGCGCCGGTCGGATGGTTCCGTCGCTTTGTTGGGTCGAGGAGGCTCGGATCTAACCGCGTTGTTCCTAGCCGAGCGCCTCGGCGCGCGAGATTGTCGATTGGTCAAAAACGTCGATGGCCTCTTCAGCCGCGATCCCGGTTCCGAAACGGTTGATCTCTACCGTTACGAACGAGCGAGCTTGGATGAGCTGAGAACGCTCGGCGGAGCTCTGGTACAGCACAAGGCGATCGAGTTCGCGCGTGCGCACGGTGTTGCCTTCACCATTGCCGCACCGCTCTCGCGGCTCGGCACGCGGGTGGCTTCATGAAGCGCGAAACGGAGTGGACCCAATACGAACCGGCACCCGGCGACGCACACGCACCGAGCGCCACGCCCCTCTACCAAACAGCAACCTTCCGCATCGACGACGGTAGGGAGTACGACTACACACGCTCCGGCAACCCTACTCGTCGCGTCGTCGAGGACCAGCTGGCCCGCATCGAAGGCGGCTCGTCTGCATTTGCCTTTTCGAGCGGCATGGCGGCCATCACTGCCGCGTGCGCGCTCGTATCCGCAGGGGAGGAGATCCTCGCGTGCGTCGATCTCTACGGCGGAACCTATCGCCTGCTAAGCCAAGTCGCGACGCGGCAAGCCGTCCGGGTGCGCTACGTCGATACATCGGATCCGGCTGCGCTGGCGCACGCGTTCAACCCGGCGCCGAAGCTCGTACTCGTGGAAACGCCGTCGAATCCGTTCCAGAACGTCACCGATTTGTTTCGTTTATGCGATCTCGCGCAAGCCGCCGGGAGTCTGGTTGCTGTCGATAACTCGCTGATGTCTCCCTACCTTCAGCGTCCCTTGTCTTGCGGCGCCGATCTCGTGATCCATTCCGCGACGAAATTTCTCAACGGTCACAGCGACGTCACCGCGGGTGTCATCGTTACCAACGACCGCGACGTTGCCGAGCATATCGGTTTCTATCAAAACGCGACCGGGACGGCGCTCGCACCGTTCGAAGCGTGGCTGCTCGCACGCGGGATGAAAACGCTTCCGCTGCGCCTCGACAAACAGCAAACGAATGCCGGCCTCTTGGCCCGCTACCTTCGATCCCACCCGCTCGTCGAGCGCGTGCACTACGTGGGCCTACCGGAGCATCCGGGACGTGAGGTTCACGAACGCCAGGCGCGCGGTGCGGGCGCGGTCATCGCGTTCGAGACCGGGGCTCTCGCGCGCTCGCTCGAGATTGTCCAATCGCTCCAGCTGTTCGGGATAACGGTGAGCTTCGGCGGCGTGCGCTCTACGGCGAGCCTTCCCGCACGGATGTCCCACGCAAGTATTCCCGACGAGGTGCGCACCGATCGACACTTTCCGGACGACCTCGTGAGGCTCTCCGTCGGGATCGAGCACGTCGATGATCTACGGGACGACCTCGGGCGCGCCTTCGACGCTCTCGGCGATTCGACCCGGGGCCTCACGACGGCGCGCGCCGTCGGGTCTCATGATGTCCCGAATTAGTTCTTCGAGAGCTTCTTGTAGCGGATCGGGTGTGGACTCTCCGCGTCCTTACCCAGTCGTCGCCTGCGGTCCGCCTCGTAGTCCGAATAGTTGCCGTCGAACCAGACGACGTTGCCGTCGTCTTCGAACGCGAGCATGTGGGTCGCGATGCGGTCGAGGAACCAGCGATCGTGGCTCACGACGAGCGCGGTGCCGCCAAACTCGAGAAGCGCCTCCTCGAGCGCCCGCAGGGTGTTGACGTCGAGATCATTCGTCGGCTCGTCGAGGAGCAGAAAGTTCGCGCCCTCTTTCAACATGCGCGCTAAGTGGACACGATTGCGCTCGCCGCCCGACAAGGCTCCGACTTTCTTCTGCTGATCAGAACCGCTGAAGTTGAACCGCGATACGTACGCCCGCGACTGGACCTCAATGCCCCCGAGGTTCACCGTATCGTGCTCATCCGCAATCACTTCCCACACGGTCTTGTCGGCAGGGAGGTCCCGCTCCTGGTCGATATAGCCGAGCTTCACCGTCTCGCCGAGACGCAGCGTCCCGGAGTCTGGCGTCTCCCGCCCGACAATCATGCGCAGTAGAGTCGTCTTGCCCGCACCGTTCGCACCAATGACACCGACGATGCCACCGGGTGGCAGTAAGAAGCTCAGGTCATCGATCAAAACTTTGTCGTCATAGCCCTTCTGCAGGTGGTCCGCCTCGAGCACGACGTCGCCAAGCCGCGGTCCCGGCGGGATATAGATCTCCAGATCTTCAGCAACCTTTTCGTGCTCATGGGAGACGAGCTCCTCATAGCGCGCGATTCGAGCTTTACTCTTCGCGTGGCGAGCCCGCGGTGCCATGCGGATCCACTCGAGCTCGTGCTCGAGGGTCTTTCGGCGCTTCGACTGGGTCTTTTCTTCCTGCGCGAGTCGAGCTTGCTTCTGCTCGAGCCACGACGTGTAGTTGCCTTCGAACGGGATGCCCTGACCACGGTCGAGCTCGAGGATCCAACCGGCCACGTTGTCGAGGAAGTAGCGATCGTGCGTCACCGCAATCACCGTTCCCTCGTATCGGCTCAAATGCTGCTCGAGCCACTGCACCGTCTCAGCATCGAGATGGTTCGTCGGCTCATCGAGCAGCAGGATGTCCGGCTCTTGAATGAGCAGCCGGCACAGCGCCACCCGACGACGTTCTCCACCCGAGAGTTTGTCGACGAGCGTCTCGGGAGGTGGGCACCGAAGCGCCGTCATCGCGATCTCGAGCTCGGTCTCGAGCTCCCACGCGTTGGCCGCCTCGATCTTTTCCTGAAGCTCGCCCTGCTGGTTCAAAAGCTTGTCCATCTCGTCAGCCGAAAGTTCCTCGCCGAAGCGCTCGTTGACCTTCTCGTACGCCTCGAGCAAGTCGAGGGTCTCTTGGCGGCCTTCCTGAACCACTTCCTTGACGGTCTTTCCCGCCGTGAGCTGTGGCTCCTGCTCGAGGTAGCCGACGGAAAAGCCTTTCGAGAAGGTGACTTCCCCCTGGTACTCCTTGTCCATACCCGCGATGATGCGCAACAGAGAGCTCTTCCCCGACCCGTTCAACCCGAGCACGCCAATCTTGGCGCCGTAGAAAAACGAGAGGTAGATATCTTTGAGAACTTGGCGCTTCGGAGGATGGACTCTCCCAACGCCGACTAGAGAGAAAATGATTTG
Organism: uncultured Acidobacteriota bacterium; assembly: GCA_947259165.1. Classification (GTDB taxonomy): domain Bacteria; phylum Acidobacteriota; class Vicinamibacteria; order Marinacidobacterales; family SMYC01; genus CAMYKY01. The sequence continues at coordinate 12,950 of CAMYKY010000079.1, forward strand.
TTTGTCGTTGGTTGTCATACGAATAGGTTCGAGCGCGGCGTGATGCTAGCGGATTCGCCGATGGGCTTACAAGATGAGGTCAATTAAGGTGACGGACTCTGCCAAAGCGCGTGACCGACGAAAAACGGGCCCATGTGCTGCATGAACTCCGAAGTTTGGCGTGTTTTTCGCATCGTCTGAACGAGGTGCGAGAGGGGGTGCAGCTCCTTGCCGGTCAGGCCGATGACGAATTCGTTGTCGTTCACGTCGATGCCGTGGCACGCAAGGCGGATGTCGTGCGCCAGGTCCTGCTCGCCGTAGAGACGACCGATGCCGCCGTGCTCGCGGAGAATACTCGATTGTTCCTTGGCTGGCAGCGCGTTGAAAGCGCCTTGGCGCCTGAGTGGGTACCAGACGGCCCAGGGCCAGTCGGGGTTGAGCGCGTTTCGGCGCGGCTTTTGGAGAAGCCAGTCCTCCAGATTGGGCTCGTACCCGCTGGTATAGGAGCGGCCAAGCATCGTGAACTCGGACCGATATGTTAGATCGCGAAACGGCTCTTGATTCACCAACGGGCGGACTTCCTTCACGAAATGTGCCGGCTCTTCCGACATCGTGAGAAGTCCGACGCCGCGCGGATCGTTTATGTCGAGGTACACGGCGGCGTCGATACCCGACTCTTCAACCGCCTTGGCCACGGCGTCGGCATCCGTGCAGCCGGTATAGACCTGAAGCTGCATGAACAGGCGTCGATTCGTGGAAGTCTTAGTGCCGTCACGGTCCATCCCGTATTCGTGCACGTCGATGCGCGACTCAGTCTCGGACTCACTCATTTCAGTTCTTTTTCCTCCGCCCGCCAAGGAGTCCGCCGAGCGCATCGCCCAACGCTTCCGTGGCGGCTTCTTTCACTTCGCGCTTGGCGCCCCGGCCGGCTTGCGCCATGAGCTCTTTCGCGTCGGGTCGCACTTTGGCTTTTTCCATCGTTCCCGTGATCGACATAGGAACGGGAACCCATCCCGCGTCATCGGACAAAACGTCCAACACCGTGGCGGTGGCGCCTTCGATCACGATCCCCTCGCGCGGCGTCGCGACCGAAAGTCCGAGGTCGATCGGGCCCAGAAGGCTGATCGTACCGTCGAGGTCGAGACGAGCAAACTCCGAGGTAAAACGAAACGGTGCGAGTCGGATGACGTTGTTCTCGAGGACGAAACTGAGCTCCGTCGCCTCGTACGGAGCCCCGACGACGACCTGTTTTCCGAGCGCCTGATCGATGCCGGAGAACACGTCCACATCCGGGAACACACCCGCGGCGAGTTTCAGACCACCCGTCGCACCCACGTCTCGAGTGTCCGCCCCCTCGCCGTCGGCGTCGAGCTGTACGTTCGCGGGCCCAAAGCCTTCGGTGGCACCGACCATTCCGTTGAGATCGAGCGGGTCGCCCGTGGCTGTCATCGTGTAGTTGAACGGAATCGGGTTGAAGTCAACGTTCGCGTTGGCAGCAAACTCGCCGTGGGTCGTCGTGAAGACGAGCTCACTCAAGTCGAACACCGAGCTCGCGAGCCGAAACCGGCTCTCGAGCTCGCTCAAGGCCACGGTGTCCAAATTGATTTGTGCGATGGTGAGCTCCCCTTCCGCCGAGATCGCGGCCAGAGATTCAGCCGTGGGGTCAAACTGCAGGTTCTCCATCGTGAAGTCGAGGCCCTCGAGGCGAGTCTCGGAGCCGCTTTCGCTGTTGCGCATGACGACCGAGCCGTCGCGCACGAGAATCTGTCTCACTTCGAGGGCGAGCACGCCTTCACCGTCGGTCGGAGTCGTGGCTACATCCCCGGACGACGTGGTCTCGGCAGAGTCGGCTTCCGCTGCTGGCTCGGCCTCGGACGGCGTTTCAACGAGCTCGAACTGCGGATGGTCCAAAACGACACGATCGATGGCGACCGTACCGGACAGCAGTGGAGCGATACGATGCTCGAAGACGAGCTGATCGAGCGTGAAGTCGAGCTCCCGGCCCGGAGTGCTCGACGACGCAGTCACGTGGTCGAGCTCGACGCCCTGGAACAAGTTGAATCGAAACCCTGTCGCGGTCATCGTGACGCCGGTCGCTTTGCCCACCTCATCCAGGAGCCTTTGCCCGAGCTCCGGCGAGTCGTAGTCCTTCGTGAGTAGAAACCCCACCACGACCACAACGACCCCAACAACAATAAGAAGTTTCTTCAACATAGAACGCCCCTAGGCTCTAAATGCCCAAGAGCTTAGCCTACCGCGCTTTCCGCCGCGATGCCATTCAGTCTCGTCTTTTGACAATCGACGGTCGCATTGCGACCCTGTCAGGACACCCATCAGCAAGGACGGACATGTTCAAGACTCGGCAGAAATCTGTCTCGCACAATCCCAAAGCGGAGCTCGCGCGCCTGCAGGCGCTTCATCAGTCGGGGGCGGTCGACGAGGCGATCAAGGACCTCAACGCCCTCGTCCAGCAAAACCAGAAATCCGCCGCGCTACGTGCGAAGCTGGCCGACTGGCTCGCCAAAGCGGGGCGGTGCGACGAGGCGATTTCCGAGTTGTTCAAGCTGCAAGAGGCGCTTTCCGCTCAGGGCAACGTTCTCGCCGCTATCTCGGCGGGGCTTCGCATCGTGCAGCTCGACCCGACGTTCGACAACCCGCTCTCCTACGTCGCGAAAGTGAATGCGGATCGGCTCGAAGAGGAAAGCTCCTCCGACGAAAGCACGGAGGCGACGGACGAGACGGGCGCTCCGAAGACGCGGCACGCTCTATCGGATATCCCCCTGCTTTCCGACCTCGAGGACGAAGAGCTCAGAAGCGTCGCGCTCGGGATGAGGCATCGACTGCTCTCCGACGGCGCAATCGTGTTCGACCAAGGCGATGCCAGCCGGTCGCTGTGTTTCGTTGTGAGCGGGACGCTCGAGATCCGAAACGCCGACAAGAAGCTCGACACTGCGTTCGCGGGCGAGTGCCTGGGAGAGTTCGCCTTCCTAACCGGGGAGCCGCGGAGCGCTTCGATTATTTCGCTCGGAGAGAGCGAGGTTCTCGAGCTATCTCTCGCGTCGATGGAAAGCGTCCTCGCGAATCACCCGCGGGTCAAGTTGGTCCTCGACCGCATGTATCACGGGCGAGTCCTGGCTCGTGTGCTTGCCGAGAGCCCCCTGTTCGAATACATGAACCCTGGAGAACGTCAGCGTATCGCGTCCAAGTTCGAGCTCATGAAGATACCGGCTGGCATCCAGCTCGTCGAACACGGCTCTGACGATGGCGCGTTGTTTCTCGTCAAACAAGGCGCGCTCGAGATCCGCGTGCCGACCGGCGAAACCGTTGGCACCTTGGGACCCAATGAGTTCTTCGGTGAAGTTTCGTTTCTCACCGGAGTTCCCCGGACCGCCAACATCCTTGCGACCCACGACAGCGAGCTCCTGCGGATCGACCGCGACGAGCTCAAAGAGTTGACGGCCGAGTACCCGAAGCTTCTCGAGGTACTAGAGAAATACCACCTCGATCGCGTCACCGAAGCGGTGCAGCGCGCGAAGGCTCGCGCCTAATATCGGTTCACGGCATACGGTATACGGCATACCGGCTCCCCGACTACTGTTTCAAACAGAACTTAACGCAAAGGCGCAAGGGCGCAGAGGGAAGCCACTATTTAGCGGCGTCTTGCACCCAAAGCGAAGTCCTCTTTGCGCCTTCGCGCCTTTGCGTCTTTGCGTTAGATTCTTTTTAGCTAGGGCGTGTACCAGATCGGCGACGTGTAGGCTCGCTCTTGGGTCGACGTCGGTGCGCCCTCCGGCAAACTGATGCCAAAGCGGAACGCGTCGTAGGTCGACCATCGCGGCGTCGGGATCTCGATCACGCGCGCGTAATAGACTGCGCTTTGAGACGCGTCGAAATCTGGATCGGTCCACACCGTACCCAGCTCCGCCGCACCAATGGTGTTCGTCCAGTTCGCGTTCGCCACGTCAACGGTATTTCCCACGGGAGGCAATTTGCCGTCGGCGCCGATGCGACGCTCACCCGACCAGGCGACGTCGTAGACTTTCTCGTGCGTGTTGCCGTTGCCGTCAACCCAGCCTTTGACGATCTGAACCCGGTCGAGATTGGCGCCCACCGGATCGCGTAGCGAATAGACCATGAACGTCGGCGCCGGCGACGTGGACGGCTTCGCGGGGAGATCACCGCCCATGGGAACGCCTTTGTCATAGCCCGCGAACGCAGGCTGCCGGCTATTCAAATCCTGTTCGCTAAACTCCCACCCGCCAAAAAAACGCACACCCATGCGCGAGCCGGTCGTCGCGTACACTTCCTTGCGCTCCATCGCGTCGAAGAGTGCCTCGCGCGTGTTGTCGCTCGCCCACACGGCCGCAAGTCCTGAAGCGACTTGCTGCCACGCGTAGATGGTTCCCGCCTCGGACTCCATAAACGGGTGGTCCAGACGTCCGGGCTTGGGCTCGTAGCCGGCATGCTTGCCGAAGAAGTTGTCTTCCTCGGTTGTGGCGAGTGACGTGTGGGAATCTGTCGACCCAATCATGCCGAACTTGTAAGGATTGGTGCCGAGCTTCGACTCGATCGCGAGACCGCGTTTGAGCGCTTCCCGCGCGTACTCACCGGCGAGCATGGCATTCGACTTCGCTTCGGATGCATCGAGATTACCGACTGCCCAAGTCTCGTAATCCGCGAACTCGTCATTTGGTGAAAGCATGGGATTACCTTTTTTTTTATTTTTTTGGACACGGATGAACTCAGATGAACACGGATTTCAGAACTCGTTGATTAGTTTACTGGTTGACTGGTTGATTAGGTAAATTACGTTTATTTGGCAAATATGGGGTAAAACCATATTTGTAACCACTTAACCATTCAACTAATCAACTATATCTGTGAACATCTGCGAAAATCTGTGTCCTAATTTAGCTTATTTTTTATCTCTGCGTTCTTAGCGTCTCCGCGGTGAAACAATATACGTAAAGTACGGGCATCCTCCCGCAAAGGAAGATGCCCGGTTAAAAGTTAGGTTATGGTTATCAACTCACGTTCACCCGCACCGTGGCCACGTTGGAGGTGGCGCTGTCGTTATCGTTCACGGTGTACTGGAAGGTGTCCGTGCCGCGGAAGCCGCGCTTCGGGACGTAGGTCACCGTGCCGTCGTTGTTCTCGACCACCGTGCCGCCACGCTGTGTGTTCGCGCCGGTGGTAATCACCACGGTCGTGACATCGATGGTGCCGTCGGCGTCAACGTCGTTGGCGGTCACGCTGAAGGTGATGCCCGCGCTGTTCTTCGCCGCCTCGGCGAAGTCGTCGTTGGCGAACGGTGGGATGTTGGCCGCCGGTGGAACGACGGTGATCGTGACCGTGGCGGTGCTGCACAACGGCGCCGCATCACACGCTTCGTAGTCGAACGTCTCAACAGCGCCTGCTGTCCCAGCCGGCGTGTAGTCGAAGGAGCCGTCCGCATTCAAGACGAGGATGCCGGGAGGTGCGATCCCTACCGTGCTTGCCGTCAATCCGTCACCATCGATGTCCACGTCGTTGGCCAGGACGCCGGGGGTGGCCTCGCTCAGAGTCATTCCCTCCTCGGCGTCATAGGCGTCGGCCACCGCCACCGGCGCGTCGTTAGCTGGCGTCACCGTGATGGTCACCGTAGCGACGTTGCTGTTCGGTCCGCCGTCGTTGGCGACGTAGCTGAAGATGTCGAGGCCGGTGAAGTCGGCGTTCGGGGTGTAGGTGAACGAGCCGTCGGCATTGAGAGTCAGCGTGCCCGAAGACACATCAGACACCAAGCTGGCTGTCATCGTTCCGCCGGTCCCGGCGGTGTCATTGTCGAGCACGCCGGGAAACGTAATATCACCGGCGATCGTTGTCAGGG
>CAMYKY010000080.1 GCA_947259165.1 uncultured Acidobacteriota bacterium
ATTCTCTGCAGCAGGAGAACGTTGAATCACAGTTGCTCACAGAGCCTCGCGAATCGAAATAGAATTTGTGGGGATTCATCAGGGACAGGTACATTTTCTCGTGTTACGGGGCGGAAAATGTACCTGTCCCCTTTTTGGACGAACAACCTCACAAAAGAACGCATGAGCCCGTGGCCAATCGGGCACGGGCACGCACGCGGGCACCGGCACGATCGGCTTTCCAGTCAGCAGGGCCTCAGTGCTCGACCAGGGCCTACGCCGCGAGAACAAGACCACCACGGCTCCGTACCTCCGTGGTGAGACACGCGCTAGAAAGCGCCAGTGCGTTTTTTGCGTGGGTTGCTCTCCGTTGGTATCGTTCTAGCCGTCTTGTACTTCTACTTCGCGGCTCTCCATCCGCACGAAGTGGTTGCCGACCACGACTTTTTCGACGCGCCCGGGCCGTGGGCCATTGCGCATCAAGGCGGCCGACGGCTTTGGCCGGAGAACACACTCTACGCTTTCGACCAAGCAGCATCCTTAGGCGTGGACGTTTTGGAGATGGATCTTCGCGTCACGTCGGACGGTGAGCTCGTGGTCATCCACGATGCAACCGTCGATAGCACGACAGAGGGGACAGGTCGCGTCGATGAGATGACGCTGGCCGAGCTCCGCGCGCTCGACGCCGGGTACCGATTCGACGACGGCTCCGGGGGATTCCAATTTCGAGATGGAGGCCTTACGATCCCGACGCTCGACGAAGTGTTGCTGCGGTTCGAGACGTCGCGTCTGATTCTCGAGATGAAGGCGTTCACGCCGGAACTCGCTGCCCGCTTGTGCACCATTCTCAAAGCGCATCACGCATCGATGCGAGTACTCGTCGCGTCGGTCGGTCACGACTCGATGCGGGCGTTTCGCGCAGGGTGTCCATCGGTCGCAACGAGCGCGACGATGCGCGAGGCCTTGTTGTTGTACCAGCTGCACCGCGTGCGACTGGCGAGCCTCTACCGGAGCCCAGCGGTGGCGCTTCAAATACCCGAAATGTTCAGGGATCGGCGCGTGGTGAATGCGGAGCTCGTGGAGCTAGCCGACGACTACAACCTCAAAATTCAGGTCTGGACCGTCAACGACGAAGCGGACATGAAACGGCTTCTAGACCTCGGCGTCCAGGGCATCATGACCGACCACCCCGACCGCTTGTTACGCCTTCTGGGACGCCCCTCGGTAGCATCTCATCATAAGAATTAGCACAACGCCAGAAGTCCGGGCGCAGCGCCTAGGCCTCCACTCATACGGAAAAGACGAGTGGACGAGCTCACGCCTCACGAATCACTCGTGGTCGAGCCACTTTCATTCCCTTTTGTGTCCGGACTCTCTTGCTCTTGTTCAGGATCATTTTCCGAGCTTTTCTCCGGCCGCGTCGCAGCCCGTAGATCGCGCGCCATTCTCGCAAGTCGACGCTCGACCTTCCCGTAGACACTGCCGGTAGGGTATTTTCCCGCCTGGACGTGGCCTGCAACCGTTCCCGTGAGCAACTCGATCCCTTCCTCGATCGTCGTGATGGAATAGATGTTGAACTTCCCTTCCTCTACAGCCTTGACGACGTCTTTGCGCAACATCAGATCGTCGACGTTGGTATGGGGGATCATCACTCCCTGCGTTCCCGTCAGCCCGGCCGCGAGACACGTGTCGAAGAATCCCTCGATTTTCTCGTTGACACCCCCGATGGCTTGAATCTCACCCATCTGGTTGACCGAGCCGGTGACCGCGATGTCCTGGCGTAGGGGTATTCCCGAGATTGCCGACAAGAGCGCGTAGAGCTCGGTCGACGATGCGCTGTCCCCGTCGACACCACTGTAGCTCTGCTCAAACGCCAAACTTGCCGACAGAGTCATCGGACGCCTCTGCGCGAACCGCGAACGCAGGTAGCCCGCGAGGATCAACATTCCCTTGTTGTGGCTTCTTCCCGAAAGGTCCGACTCACGCTCGATGTTGATGATTCCGGCCCGGCCCGTGGCCACGACCGCAGTAATTTTGGTCGGGCGTCCGAAACGGTAGTCGCCAAGATCGTAAACCGATAGACCGTTAACCTGTCCCTCGCGCACGCCGCGGCTGTCGATCATGATGATGCCTTCTTCGATCATCTCAGAGATGCGCGTCTCGACGAGGTTGCGCCGCTGCACACGCTCCGCGACCGTACGATCGATATGCTCACTGCGAATAACGTCGGACGCCTCGTCTTCAGCCCAGTAATTAGCCTCGCGAAGCAGGTCGGCGACGTCGCTGAAGCGCGTGGAAAGCTTGTTCTGCCGTCCCGCGAGGCGCACCCCTTCCTCCACGACGGCGGCGGTCGCCGCCCCGTCCAACGGGCGCATCTTCTCGAGCGCAGTCGTTCGAGCGACGAACGAAGCGTAGCGTCCCATGGAGGCCGGCGTCCGAGGTATCACGGTATCGAAATCCGCTTTGATCTTGAACGTCTTTCGGAAATCGGGATCGTGTTGATAGAAAATCTGATAGGACTGAGGATCGCCGATGAGGACCACCTTCACTTCCGCTTCGATGGCCTCCGGTTTCAAGGCCGTCGCGGTAAACAGATTGGCGGGGTCGAACCCTTGAATATCCACCTTCCCGCTCTTGAGCGTCCGTTTGAGGGACTGATAGACCCCGGGCTCCGATAGGATTTCGATGAACGACAGCACGAGGTAGCCGCCGACTGCTTTTAGCAAGCTGCCGGCTTTGATTCGGGTGAAATCGGTGTGCGTTTGTCCCCCGCGATCCCAGGTGCGCTCGATCGTTCCAAACAAGTTCTTGTAGCTCGGATGGCTTTCCACCACGATGGGCGCACCTTCGGTCGTGGAGTTGTCGACGAGAAGATTGATGCGATACTCAACTAAGCGATCCGCTTGCCCCACAAGCAATGCTGCGATTCCCGCCTGCCCGGAGGCGTCCGGTTTTGGGATGAACTGCTCTAGGTTCTCCAGCACGTCGTGGCGGACATGCTCGAGGAACCGGTGGGAACGCTCCCCAGGATGACGCTGTTTGAGCTCGTCGATGCGAGGATTGATAATCTCGGCGCCGAAGCCGTAGACGAGCGCCTTGAGTGCCTCGGCGATCTGACGCTCCGTATCGCGTGCGTGCTTCAACACGTCATCGAGCTCCTCGGCGAAGGCGTCGCGAACTTTGTCGATACGTTCGTACTCGTCGCGCTCGATTTGACCTTCAGCGAGCATCTGCTCGAGCTCGTCACCCGGACGGGGCTTGCTCTCGACGATCGGTGCAAGCTCAGTCTTCGTCATCGGCCCAAAACGAATCTCCACGAGAACGAAATTCTCCTTTTTGATTCGCTCCTCGAACTCCTTGATGACGCCGCGCCCCTTCTGGCCTTCGGTCTCGATGAGCTGCGTGCGACGCTGTTTGAACTCGTCGGACTCCAGCACGGCAGGAACGGTACGCTCGAGATACTCCACGAGCGTGTTCATTTGCCGGCGAAGCTCGGCTCCGTCTCCGGGCGGCAGGTAGAGCACGTTAGGGCTATCCGGATCGTCGAAGTTGTGAACGTAGCAGATATCTTGCGGGATGGTCTTCTTGTCGGCGACCGTTTCGAGAATGCTTTTGACCGTCGTCTCCTTGCCGGTGCCCGTGAGACCCTGCACGAGAATGTTGTAGCCCGGCGATGGAACGGACAGACCGAGTCGAATCGCCTTGATGGCGCGGTCCTGTCCGATGATCTCGAATCCCCCCTCGAGCTCCGCTGTCGTTTCGAACGAAAACGATTCCGGCGGGCAGCGATAGCGGAGCTTCTCGGCGGAAAGCGGTTGGAGCTTGGAATTCGGCACTTTGTCTCCTAGTGGACTGTAACAGTTATTCGGTGCGCAAATCGCGAGGTCATTTTGTGGGCTGGCAAGGCGTGGTGACGACGATTTATCTGGATAAATGGAGGATTCGCAACGAAGCCAGCGCGCAAAAGGGCCCGCGATTTTGGCGGCGAATAACTGTTGCAGTCCACTAGTTCTCCGACCCCGGCCGTTTTAGCAGACCCAGGGCCCACGAATGATCTAGCATTCGGAGGAATGGTTTCAACAGCTACACCGGCGAGGCGGGCAGCCCTCGAGATTCTTCGAGACGTCGGACGGCGACAAGGTGAGCCAGCGACGCTCCTTCACCGGCAAGTCTATGACGAACTCTCGGTCTCCGACCGGGATCTCATGACGGAGATCACTTACGGCGTCCTCCGGTGGCGCAACGCGCTGGACTTCGTGATCGCCCAACACAGTCACCGACCGCTTCACAAAATCGACGATACCCCCCTCACGGCTCTCAGGATTGGACTCTACCAGCTTCGGTACTTGAGCCGCGTGCCCGACCGTGCCGCGGTCGACGAGTCCGTTCGACTGACGTATGCATTCGGTGCTGCCTACGCCGCCCCCTTCGTCAACGCCGTTCTCCGCAACGCGTTGCGAGAGCCGAACGCGCCGGAGTTGCCGCAGCGAGACGACGACCCGGTCCGCTTCCTGACAACGACACTCTCTCACCCCGAGTGGGTGGCACGCCGATACATCGACCGGTTGGGGCTCGACGCCGCGGAGGCACGTTGTCGTCGCCAGAACACGCCACCTCCACTGCACGTTCGCGTCGTGCGTCCCCTCGGTGTCGACCAAGCCACAGAAGCGCTCGCCGACGAGGGCGTCACGAGCGAGCCGGTACCCGGGGCACCGCGGGCTCTTGTGATATCGAGCACAGGTTTGCACGAAAGCACGCTCTACAACAACGGCGGTCTCTGCATTCAGGACGCGGGCGCCCAACTCATCAGCGAGCTCCTCGACGTCTCACCGACGGACGTCGTGCTCGATGTCTGCGCCGCTCCCGGCGGCAAAGCAACCGCGATAGCCGAAAGCGTCCTGCAAGGTGGTGTGGTCGCCATCGACCAACGCGCGCGTCGCACGAGCCTGGTCAGCTCGTTGGCAAGCCGGCTCGGGCTGACAAATGTCTTGCCGGTGACGGCGGACGGAACCCGCCTGCCCGCGTCGCGAGGTTTTGATCGCATCCTGCTCGACGCGCCGTGCACGAGCCTCGGGACACTGAGGCGCAACCCGGACATCAGGTGGCGCGTCGTCGAGTCAGACCTCGCCGCCCACGCGGAGCAACAAAGAGACCTCCTCGACGCCGCCGCCGAGCAGCTCCATCCGGGCGGGCGCCTGGTTTACGCGACATGCTCCTCCGAGCCCGAGGAGAACGAGGACGTCGTGAATTCCTTCTTCGCCGACCACCCCGAGTTCCAACTCGTGCCGGCACCCGTCTTCGCGACGAGCGCAGGCTTCTTCCAAACCCGCCCCGAGCGCGACGACATGGACGCCTACTTCGCCGCAATCCTGACGCGCCCCTGACGTGCGTCTGTTCAAAGCAAGGGGAGAGGGGGATTGGAAAATCATTCTTTATCCCCACCTCCCCACCTCCCCCCATCCCCTTGCTTTTGGACATGCCACCTCCAAACTCGACGTCACCGCCTAAATGCTGAATGCTGGGTGCGGAATGCGGAATGCTGATTGCTGGTGACTGCGTTAAAATACGCGGGTGAGCAGTGAGAACGACGCGGGCGGGCGTCTTCTGGACACGGAGCCTCCGAAATCGCCCGTCAAACCGGGCCGGGGGCAAATCGCCGGAAAGACCGCGCGCAGCACCCGCAAACGGGTCAGCACGTTCTTCGTGCGACTCGTCGAAGTACTGGCAATCGCCGGAGCTCTGCTCGGCACCGCGGTGCTTGCCGCGGCGATTTCCTTCACCCTTGCCGTGCGCAGTAACGAAGTTACCGTGCCGGACCTCACCGGGAACAGTCTCGTTGGGGCCCGACAGGCTCTGAGCCTGAACGAGCTGCAGCTGGTGATCCAGGGCAACCGCTTCGACGAATCCGTCCCACCCGACTTCATTGCCATCCAAACACCGGCGCCGGGAACGGCGCTCAAAAAGGGACGTTCGATTCGGGTGTGGGTGAGTCTTGGGCCTCAGCGACGAACGGTCCCGAGAATCGAGGGAGAGACGCTGCAATCCGCGCAGCTCACCCTCGAACAATCAGGATTCAGTCTCGGTCGTGTCGTCGAGATACACAGCGACATCTACGCACCCGATACCGTGGTCGCGCAAGCACCTCAAGCGTACGAGGAGGTCGGAGACGAGACCGTCGTTTCAGTTTTGTTGTCTCGCGGCTACTTGGACGACGCGTTCGTCATGCCCGACTTTATCGGCCACGACTACGTCGATATGTTGCAGCAACTCAGCCGCGGTCCGTTGAAAGTCTCCCAGGTCCGCAACGTCGACTATCCCGGCGTGCCCAAGAATGTCGTCGTGCGGCAAACACCGCCAGCGGGGACGAAAGTCTACCGGCGCGACCGGATCATCTTGTATTTGAGCAAAGGCCCCTGACCTCGTGGCATTCTGTACGCCTGACGGGAAACAACCCATGCGTATTGCTCCATCGATCTTGTCCGCTGATTTCTCGAAGCTCGCAACCGAAATCGAGCGCGTCGAAGCCGCCGGTGCAGCTCAGTTGCACCTCGACGTTATGGACGGCCACTACGTGCCGAACTTGACGTTCGGCCCGATGATCGTCGAGGCGGTCCGACGCACCACGACCCTTCCCCTCGACGTTCACCTGATGATCGAGCACGCTGACACGCACGTGGACGCCTACGTGGACGCTGGCGCCGACATGGTCGCCGTGCACCCGGAGACTCTCTATCACCCTCACCTGGCCCTTACGGAAATCCAAAAACGTGGGAAAAAAGCCGGGATCGCGATCAACCCCGGAACGTCGTTCGCCTCGATAGAAGAGCTCATCGCGATCGCCGACTACGCCATCATCATGGCGGTAAACCCTGGGTGGGGTGGCCAGAAGTTCATCGAGGGCAGCTTCGAACGAGCACGACGACTGAGACGGCTCGCCGTCGACCGCGAAACTTCCTTGAGTATTGAAATCGACGGCGGCATGAACGCCGAGCGCGTCCCCCAGGCGGCGGAGGCAGGCATCGACGTCGTCATCGCCGGCTCCGCCGTGTTCAAAGCTGACGACCCGGCCGCGGCCGTCGCCGATATGCTCCAGGCCGCATCCGTCTGACGACGACATTTTGCGCGAAACCAGCAGCCAAGTACGTGTCCGCTACGCGGAGACCGACGCTATGGGCGTCGTCTATTACGGAAATTACCTCACTTGGTTCGAGGTCGGTCGCACCGATTTGCTACGACACCTCGGCTCGACCTACCGAGACATCGAAAACGGTGGGTTCTATCTACCCGTCGTGGAAGCTCGTTGCCGCTACCATCACCCTGCCCGCTATGACGACGTCATCGAAATTCGGACCATCGCGAGCCGGCCCTCTTTCGCGCAACTCAAGTTCGACTACGAGCTGTTGCGCGCATCCGACAACGTTTCCTTGGCGAGCGGGTCGACGCTCCACGTCGCGACCAACGCGAACGGCAAGCCCTGCCGCCTTCCGCCACAAATCACGGAGCTGTTCGAATGAGATCTCTCGTCACCGGTGCCGCGGGATTCATCGGCTCGTCGCTCGCTGAAACCCTCGTCGAGCTCGGCGACACCGTCATCGGCATCGACTCATTTCTCGACTATTACGATCGCGCTCTCAAAGAGAAAAACATCGCGGCGCTGCGACGACACGAACACTTCGAGCTCGTTGAAGGTTCGGTCCAAGACGTCGATGTCACTGAGCTTCTGGGGCGTTGCGACCGCGTGTTCCATCTCGCGGCTCAGGCGGGCGTGCGCGCTAGCTGGGGCAGTGAGTTTTCTATCTATACGACCAACAATATCCTGGCGACCCAGCGCCTCCTCGAGGCCGCGCTGAAGACTGACATAGGAGCGTTTGTTTTCGCGTCGTCTTCTTCGGTCTACGGAGACAGCGCGGCGCTGCCAATGCGAGAGGACGTCCCGCTACATCCGGTCTCTCCCTACGGCGTCAGCAAACTCGCCGCCGAAAAACTCGTCGAGCTGTATCACGTGAATCATGGCCTGCGCACGGCGTCACTTCGATACTTCACGGTCTACGGTCCACGACAGCGGCCCGACATGGCCTTCCACCGACTCTTGAAAAGCGCTCGCACCGGTGACGCATTCCCAATGTTCGGAGACGGCCGGCAAACGCGCGATTTCACGTTCGTGCGCGACGCCGTTTCTGCGACCATCGCCGCGGCCCAGCGTGGCCAAGCTGGGGCCGTGTACAACATTGGGGGCGGCTCCCGAGTGTCCATGCTCGACGTGATCGAGACCATCGAATCGATTACGGGAAAGAAGCTGCGCATCGATTTCCTCGCGAAGCAAAAGGGCGACATGCGGGATACGTACGCGGACACGTCTGCCGCTCGGCAAGATCTGGACTACGAGCCCCGGACGTCGCTCCACGAAGGATTGGAGCGCGAGTGGGAGTGGATCCAGAGTTTGTGAGGGTACGGGGCGATTGTTCGATTCCCGTTGCGGCGCCCTGCTCGCTCGTCTATCCTGGACGCGAAAAGTTGCGGAGACGACAGAAGAAGTGCCACTAGTACCGCCGAAGAGGTCGCGAGCCCGATCGATAAGCGCACGATGAAATTCAGAGTCCTACCGAGTGTCCTTGTGGCTGCATCGCTTGCGGTTGCCGTCGGCTGTGGCGGTAAAGTCGAGCCGACGAGCGGGGTCGCCACCCAGGGTGACCAACGGCTGATGGAGCTCGGTCGCGCATCGCTCGAGAACAAGAGGTGGACCGAAGCGCGAGGCTACCTCCAGCAGCTTCTCGACAGCTACCCCCGTAGTCAACTCGCGGGTGACGCCCGCCTCGGAATCGCTGACTCTTACTTCAACGAGAGTGGCAGCGGGAACCTCATCCTCTCGATTGCCGAATATCGAGACTTCCTCACGTTTTTCCCCAACCACCCCCGAGCCGACTACGCGCAGTTTCAGATCGCCTCTGGCCACTATCGCCAGGTCCAGAGCGCGGACCGCGATCAAGAACCGACCTTACTCGCGGTCGAAGAATTCGAAAAGCTCATCGACTTGTACCGAAACTCTCGCTACGCGGAAGAAGGACGTGTCCTGCTGGCGGAATGCTACGACCTTCTGGCCCAAGCCGAGTTTGGGATCGGTGAGTTCTATTTACAAATCAGAAAACACTGTCGCGCTGCCATCCCCCGGTTCCTCGCAGTAATCGACAAGTACCCGACTTTCGTGAAGCTGGATGAAGTGCACTTCCTGGTCGGAACCGCCTACCAACAGTGTCGCCAGCCAGACGAGGCGCGCCCGCACTTCCGGCAGATTATCGACGCGTTCCCCGACAGCGAGTTCCGAGAACAGGCCCAAACCATTCTCGCGACCCTTCCCACCGAGCCCACCCCCGACAAAGCTAAATAATCCTTTAACGGCGCTGTTTTTCGCGTGCGTGGATCCTCAAGTAGCACTTTAACCGTTCTCGGAAAAACAGCTTGACACTTGGGAGATCGAGTTGTTACATTAATTGAGCATCTTCGTTCAAATTCCATGTGGAGGTACGCCGTGACGACGTGCGCATCTCGGACCGTCTCAAAGGGTCCGATTCCCCTAACCGCGTTTGCGATTGGTACCGTTTTTCTGCTGTTGGCCGGATTGCCTTGGGTGGCAATGTCCCAGGAGATGAGCGATGACTCTCAAGAGATTACGGTGCCCGGTCACTGGTCTCGCTATCAAGCGCCCACTAGTTACCCCGAAGGCACGCAACTCCATATTATTGTAGAGGGAGATACGCTATGGGACCTGTCGGGACGATACCTCGAGAACCCGTTTCTATGGCCCCAGCTTTGGGACGCCAACCGGTATATCGAGAATCCCCACTTGATCTATCCCGGGGATCCGCTCCAAATCCCGGACGTCGACGTCGTGCGCCCTGAAGGCGTCGCGGCTGGCGACACCGGACCCGGTGGGCCGGGCGGCGGACCCGGCGGAGAAGGCATGGGTCCGGGCGGAGCCGGTGGCGGGCCTGGTGGAATCGGTGGCCCGGGTGGTGCCCAAGGACCGGCGTTTTACCCTGCCTACGAAGAACAAACCATCGCTTGTGCCGGCTACCTCTCTTCGCGCGAGAACGAAGACATGCGAATTCTCGGCAGCGAGGAAGGGGAAGCCAAAATTGGGCTGGCCACTTCGGATATCGTCTACATCAACAAAGGGACAAATGACGGGGTCAGTCCTGGCGACCGTTTCTACGTCCAGAGGCGCGTCCCTTTCGGTTGGGGCCTCGACGGAGATCGCGTAGTGCGCTCCGGTGGACTCGTCATCCTTGCCGCGCAACAGGATACTTCCCTCGCAGAAATTACTGCCTCATGCACCGACATACGAACAGACGACTACCTGATACCTTTCGAGCCCATCCCCGTTCCGTTGCTCCCAAAACAGGCCGCGGCGACACGACTGACGCCGGAAACGGGTCAAATGCGTGGCGAGATTGTCGCATCGCTCGACGATCTCGCATCCCTCGGCGAGGGCTATTTGGTGAGCATCGATCTCGGGGACGAGGACGGCGTCGTTCCTGGCAACGTATTCACCATCTTTCGATACATGCACCCGAATGCACCGCGCAAAGTCTTGGGTGAACTGGCTGTTCTCACGGTTCAGGATCGGAACGCGACCGGCCGCATTATGGAGAGCTACGACTTTATGATCGTCGGCGACCTCGTCGAGCTGAAATAAGTCAACCTCAAGCGAACTGGGCCTCAGTCCATGCATCACCTTGGTGCACGGATGGGCCTCGCTCTGTCAACAGCACATCGCCAGGGACCAGCTCTCGCAGCAATCGCTGGCCTAGCTGACGAAACTCAGGCGACGGCAAACTAAGCCCCACGACTTCCCACGGCGGAAACGCCGCGAAACGAAGCTCCACGAGCGCGCCCCAACGTACTCCCGCTCTCGCGTCAAACCGCACGACGTCGATCCACTGAGGTCGCCTCGCACCCAGCAAGACGCCTTTTTCACCAGCAAGCGCACGCTGAGCATCCGGCCCGACGTAGACGCACGGCACCCGTTCGAGCAGCCGCCACGGCTTCACGCCTGGGTCTCCGCAGGGGCGTCCTCGCTGGAAACTTTCTTGTAGAATCGAAAGAAATAGTCGAGGCCTGAGACCAGAGCGAGAAGAACCGTCACCCAAAGGGCGACGAGACCCAACTGCGCCACCGGTCCCAGAAACTTTTCACCGAGTATCAACAGCAGGATCGCAACGACCTGAGTCGCCATCTTGCCTTTGCCCAGAGGACTGGCAGGGATCGAGATGCCTTTGTCGACAGCAACCATTCGCAGACCCATGACCGCGAACTCGCGACCGACGATCACGACCACCATCCAAGCAGGCGCGAGCCCCATCTGCACGAGACTGATGAAGGCGGCGGAGATGAGCATCTTGTCCGCGACGGGATCGAGCATGATGCCGAGCGTCGTAATCTGGCGACGACGACGCGCTAGGTACCCATCGAGCCAATCGGTGAGCGCAGCGACCCCGAATATCGCGGCCCCGATGAGCTCCCATCGCTCGGTTCGGGTCAACAGCACGGCAACGAGAAGCGGTACGAGAAAGATGCGACTCAGGGTAAGCGCATTAGGAAGATTTGGCAGCGTCATAAAGAGTTGAAACTAGATAATATCGCACTTCGAGGTCTATCCGCCCCACCCCATGGGCTGAACCCGGAATGCCGAATGCCCCACCGTGGACACCGAAGGCTACGCCGCAACGGTGTTGTGTTACCATCCGCGCCAATCGGAGACGCGAACGCACACTATGAATGCAGTCATTCTCGCCGGGGGCAAAGGGACGCGCTTGCGACCCCTGACGCTGAACACCCCCAAGCCCATCGTCCCGATCCTCAACCGACCCTTCTTGTCGCTCCAGATCGAGTTACTCAAGAAGACTGGGATCGATAACGTCGTGCTCTCCCTGTCATATCAGCCGCGGAGAATCGAGGCGCTATTCGGAGACGGCAGCGCGCTCGGCGTCAAGATCCATTACACGATGGAGCCGGAGCCGCTAGGCACAGCGGGCGCCGTCAAGAATGCTGAGTCCCTTCTGAAAGCACGAACAGTCGTGTTCAACGGCGATGTTTTGAGCGACCTCGACCTCGGCGCTGTTTTGCGTTTCCACGAGGAGAGCAACTCAAAATGCACCATCGTTCTTACGCCGGTAGAAAACCCCACCGCCTATGGCTTGGTAGAGACGGAGTCAGACGGAAGAGTAAAACGGTTTCTAGAGAAGCCGAGCTACGATGAAATCACGTGTGACACGATCAACGCAGGGGTCTATGTGCTGGAGCCGGAGCTGCTCGACTACATCCCCGAAGGGAAAAACTACTCCTTTGAGCGCGGCTTTTTTCCGACCCTGCTGCGCGACAAAGTTCCCTTCTATGCTTACGTTCATCGGGGTTACTGGATCGACATCGGTACGCCGGAGAAATACCTCAAGGTCCACCGGGACATCTTGTCGGGCGCACTCCCGTTCGAAGGGTTCACGCCGAATGCCGGTGGAACCTATGTCGACCCCAAGGCGACGGTCGAAAGCGGTGCCAGAATTCAAGGCCCCGGATACATCGGCGAGGGCACGACCGTCAAGGCGGGCGCAACCCTCGAACCGTATGCGGTCCTCGGCACTAATTGCCGTATCGAGGAAGGTGCCATCGTCGGCAACTCGGTGCTGTGGTCTGGCGTCCGCGTCGGCGCCGAAGCGCGAGTCCGCAGCGCACTCATCGGACGAAACGCCCACATCGGGCACCACTCCATCGTCGATGGAGGCGTAGTTCTTGGCGACAAGTCCGTCCTGACGGATTACAGCCGCATCACCCCCCTCGACGACGCGTAGCCGCCGCCAGCGCGACACGAAGTCCCCGCCTCCGACGCCGATCTGCCGGATGCTGGATGCCGAATACCGAACTGAGATATACTCCGCGCGGAAGCTCGCGAGCGGGCGTAGCTCAGTTGGTAGAGTACAAGCTTCCCAAGCTTGGTGTCGCGGGTTCGAATCCCGTCGCCCGCTCCAGAACTCGAGCGGTTGCGCGAAGGCACGAGCGGACGCGAGAACAAGAGAAGAGCCAAATAGAAGCCAAGCACGGAACTGAGCCTTTGAGCCCAATTAGACCCAGTAGGAGGATTTGTGGGATTGTTTAGCGGAAAGCCAGAATCGAAGCCGAGCCTGGAGACGCTCGGCTCCCCGCCCGATCGAACACCCGCCACCGCCAACAAATCATCGGGGGCCTTGCCCACGGTCATCGGCAAGGACGCTGTCGTCAAGGGCGAGCTTTTGAGCCAGACTGACATGCTCGTCGAAGGGCGCGTCGAAGGCAAGATCCACGGCAAACATCGCGTCGTGATCGGCGAAAGCGGCAACGTGCACGCTCAAGTCCATGCAGATGTCGTCTCCGTGCGCGGCGAGGTTCACGGCGATTGCGAAGCCACGAAGAAGGTCGAGATTGCGGCGACGGGCAAAGTCTTCGGAAACATCTCTGCGGAAGCGATCGTCGTCGCCGAAGGAGCCACTTTCCGTGGTGCCAGCAAGATGACCAAGCGCCCACAGCCGAAACCGGTCGAGGCGCAGGCGTCACCCACAAATCCCCAGTCGGGCGTGCGTCCGCCTGCGACCCGCGGCGTCAACTAACTACGGACGAAATCAAGCTAGCAGCTGACGAACACATAGAGCGAGTAGCCAGGAACAACACGATGAAAGTCGGAACCGTCACTGAGATCAAAGATCACGAGTACCGCGTTGGCCTCGTTCCTGGCGGTGTCAAAACACTGACCGCCGCAGGACACGAGGTCTTTGTTCAGGACAGCGCCGGAGTCGGAAGCGGGATCGCCAACGAAGCATACGCGGCCGCCGGTGCCAAGATCGTCCCCACCGCCGATGAAATCTTTGCGACCGCCGAGATGGTGGTCAAGGTCAAAGAGCCGCTTTCGAGTGAAGTGGCCAAGCTACGAGAAGGTCAAATCCTCTTTACCTACCTCCACCTCGCACCGCTCAAAGAGCTGACTCAGGGGCTGCTCGATCGCGGCGTCGCTGGAGTGGCGTTCGAGACGATTACCGGACGGGATGGCTCGCTCCCTCTACTCACTCCAATGAGCGAAGTCGCCGGGCGCATGGCGATTCAGGAAGGCGCCCACTACCTTGAAAAAGCCGAGGGCGGACTCGGTATGCTCATTGGCGGCGTACCCGGAGTCCCGCGAGGACGCGTTTCGATCATCGGCGGCGGTGTCGTGGGCCTGAACGCGTGCAAGATGGCGGTGGGTCTCGGCGCCCACGTCACGGTTCTCGAAATGAGTCACGCCCGCATGCAATACCTCGATGACATCTTCGAAGGACGGATTACGACCCTCATGTCGAATCCATTGACGATTCACGAATCCGTGATGGATGCCGATATCGTCATTGGAGCCGTCCTGATTCCGGGAGCGTCGGCGCCTCGAATCGTGACCCGGGAAATGGTCAGCGACATGCAAAATGGAGCGGTCATCGTCGACGTCGCAGTCGATCAGGGGGGTTGCATCGAGACGACGCACGCAACCACTCACAGCGACCCGACGTTCATTGTCGATGGTGTCGTGCACTACTGCGTGGCGAACATGCCCGGCGCCGTCCCCAGAACATCGACTTTCGCGCTCACGAACGTCACCCTCCCCTATGCGCTCCAGATTGCGAATCAAGGGCTCGCGGACGCGACGCGAGCCAACCCGGGGCTGATGGCCGGAGTCAACACCTACAACGGCAAGGTAACTTGCGCGCCGGTCGCGAAATCCCAGGAGCGCGAGTTCACCCCCGTCGCAGAGCTGCTCTGATTGCGATTGCGTCTTCTCGTCGATCCCCCGGCCGACGGCGCCGTGAACATGGCGGTGGACGAGACGCTTCTCGACTCGGCGACGAAGCCGGACGCGGCGGCGACGCTCCGGCTCTATCGATTCCGGTCCCCCACGGTAACTTTCGGCTACGCTCAGCCCGTGTCCGACGCCATCAACCCGGTGGCATGCGAGCGCCTTGGTGTGGAATGCGTTCGCCGCATCACCGGCGGGCGGGCGCTGGTCCATCAGCACGAGCTCACCTATAGCTTTGCTGCCCCGGCGCTGGCAAGCTCCGTGAAGTCCACGTACCGCAGGGTGACGGGCGCCATACGCTCCGCGCTCGAGCGTCTCGATGTCCCAGTGGACCCAAGGGTCGACTCGCCGCGGACGGGGCAGGGCGCGGCTGCTCCGGCGCATCTTCCGTGTCTGGCAGTTGCAACCGGCCACGAAATCACCTCCCGAGGGGGAGATAAGCTCGTCGCCAGCGCTATGCGCTTCCTCCGCCGCGGGTTTTTGCAGCATGGCTCCATTCTTTGGTCGATCGATCGCTCCTTTTGGAGACAAGTCACCCTGCTCGGCCCGGAAGATGCGGTTCCCGCCGTGGGAATAAGAGACCTCGGTGGCACGCAACTCACCGAGAACGACCTCATCGACGCCCTATCTACTGCATTTTCAGCGCTTGTGGGGAGTTCGGCCGTCGAGACCCCTTTGACCTCTGAGGAGTCCGCGCTGGCCTCGACACTCGAGGAAAAATACCGCTCCCGGGCCTGGACCGAGGAGCGCCGCGTGCTCGAATCGCCGTTGGTTGACAACTCGGAAGCCTTTTGGTAAAAATCAGTTAGCGCAATATCGCTTGTCGCTAACCTCCGTGACGCACAAAGGACAATGGACGATGGAAGCCTCCGCACTCGACGGCCGTAGCCGCGAGATCTTGCGTCAGGCCGTTCATATTTTCATCACGACCGGCGAACCCGTCGGATCCCGGACGTTGTCGAAGGTCAATGCCCGGGGGTTCTCTCCCGCGACGATTCGCAACGTCATGTCGGACCTGGAAGAAGCAGGATTTTTGTACCAGCCGCATACATCGGCAGGTCGGGTTCCAACGGACAGCGGCTACCGCTTCTATGTCAGCACCCTGATCGATGGTGACATCATCGAACCGGCGGATCGACAGTGGATCCAAGAGCAGATGCTTCCCACCGAGGCTGGCCTCGATGGTCCTGGCGGCCTCGTCCAGCGGACATCACGAGTCCTTGCCACGATGACAGGGATGGTCGGTTTCGTGACCGGGCCCGACGTCCACCACAGCGTCCTGCGCCATGTCGATTTCGTTCGAATGAGTCCTCGGCGTTTGCTGGTCGTGCTCGTTTCGCAGGCCGGACACGTCACCAACCGAGTCGTGGAGATTTCCGCGGAGCTCGGCGGTGAAGAGCTCACCCAGTGCGCCCGTTATTTGGAGGAGCAGTTTCGCGGCCTCACGCTTTCCAAAGCCCGCGAGATGTTGATGCTCCGTTTGCAGGAAATCGAGGCTGTGGTCAACACCCTCGTAAAGAATGCGCTCACGATCGCAGACGCCGCGTTTTCGGATGAGCCGACGTCAGCCGTTCACGTCGAGGGGACGTCGAGCGTTTTGAGCGAGCCCGAGTTCGTCAGGAACATCGAGCGCGCCAAGCAGCTCCTCACGACTCTCGAGGAGCGGCACAGATTAGTCGGGATTCTCAACGCCTGCCTCGAAGGATCCGAGCTGCGAATCGTCATCGGATCCGAGGCCCAGGTACCAGATCTCGAAGGCATCTCTCTGATCGGCGCCCGCTACAGAAACGGTAGCCAGGACCTTGGGTCCATCGGCATCATGGGGCCGACACGGATGGAGTATGCCCGACATATTTCCGTAGTTGATTACATAGCGAGCTCGTTGTCGGCTGCCATCGCGCAAGCTGGACACGGGCAAACGAACTAGTTTCTTCGAAGCACCGGATCCGGCTTCGCTCAGAAGTCCGAGGCGCGTGCATTCGTCTTGATATGCAATTCATACGATACGAGCTCTAATGTCGAGAAAAAAGCGCCATAAAAAAAAGCACGAAGACGAGACCGAAACCGTCGAGGTCGCGGCAGCAGACGCGAGCCCGGTTCAAGGTGAGGCCGACCATGAAAACGAGGAGACATCCGACGCCGCTTCCGATCCATCGGAGACGGAAGCATCCGGACCCCAGGCCGTCGAGTCAGAGCTCGATCGACTCGCCGCCGAAGCCCGGGAAATGCGTTTGTTGGCGCAGCGCAAACAGGCAGAGTTCGAGAACTATCGCAAACGGATCGAACGTGAGCGCATCGAAACGGTCAAATACGCCGCGTTCGACCTCGTGAGGGACATACTGCCGGTGCTGGATAATCTCGAGCGTGCCCTCGAAGCGGCAAAGCAGTCCGCTACGTCCGAAACGGAAAGCCGGCTTCGCGAAGGCGTCGCCATCATCTGCAAGCAATTCGGCGACACTCTCATGAAGTTGGGCTTGGCCGAGGTGGACGCGAAAAACGAGCCCTTCGACCCCCATGTCCACGAGGCGGTGACCCGCGTGGAATCAGACGAGCACCCGGAAGGTACCGTCGTCGACGTTCTCCAAAAAGGCTATTTCTTCAAGGACCGGCTGCTGAGGCCTTCCATGGTGAGCGTTTCGCTGCCCGCAAGCGGCGACTCCTCCGACGCGCACGGACGCCATGAGAGCGAGGACGAAGCGGTTCGCCAGGGCGAGTGATTCTGAAAAGCAAGGAGCGCAGCATTGAGTAAGGTCGTCGGTATCGATCTCGGAACCACGAACTCGTGCATCGTGGTCATGGAAGGTGGCACGCCACAAGTCATCCCGAATCAGGAGGGGGCTCGAACGACCCCGTCCATCGTCGCGTTCACCAATAAGGGCGAACGGCTCGTGGGACAGATCGCCAAACGCCAAGCGTTGACGAACCCACAAAACACCGTCTACGGTGTAAAGCGTTTGATCGGTCGCCGTTTCAATTCGCCTCAGGTGCAATCCGCATCCAAAGTCCTTCCCTACCAGATCATCGAAGCGGTGAACGGCGATGCCCATCTTCAAATCGACGACAAGGTGTACTCACCGCCAGAAATCGCCGCGATCGTTCTCCAGAAGCTGAAGGCGGCGGCCGAGGACTACCTCGGCGAGCCCGTCGAAGAAACCATCATCACGGTTCCCGCGTACTTCAACGACTCTCAGCGCCAGGCCACAAAAGACGCCGGCCAAATTGCCGGTCTCAACGTACAGCGTATCCTCAACGAGCCCACCGCAGCCTCGCTCGCCTACGGCATGATGCAAAACGCTTCGGGCAAGGTCGCGGTCTACGACCTCGGTGGCGGCACATTCGATATCTCGATCCTAGAGCTCAATGACGGCATCTACCAGGTGTTGGCGACCGGCGGTGACACCTACCTCGGCGGCGAAGACTTCGATCAGCTGATCATCAACTGGCTCGTGGAAGAGTTCCAGCGAGAGCACGAGATCGATTTGACCGGCGACCGCATGGCGCTGCAGCGGCTCAAGGAAGCTGCGGAAAAAGCCAAATGCGAGCTTTCATCCCAGGCCCAGGCTGAAGTCGTCTTGCCGTTTATCTCTGCCAACCAGAGCGGACCGAAACATCTCAACACTGTGCTCACCCGGACGAAGTTCGAGCAGATGATCGAACCGCTCCTCGAGCGGACCCGCAAGCCGTGTGAAGACGCCTTGAAGGACGCCGGGCTCAACGCTTCCGATCTCGACGACGTAATCCCGGTCGGCGGCCAAACGCGAACGCCGAAGGTCTTCGATGCGATCCAGCAAATCTTCGGCAAAGAGCCAAACCGAAGCGTCAACCCGGATGAGGTGGTTTCGATCGGCGCGGCCATCCAGACCGGCATCATGCAGGGCGAGGTCACTGACCTCGT
>CAMYKY010000081.1 GCA_947259165.1 uncultured Acidobacteriota bacterium
CGCTGTCGAAAGGGTTTTTCATCGCCCCGTTCACGGTCTTCGACGATATCTGGAGAGGGACCCTCCAAAAGCTATTCGGGCTTCACAATTGGTTGGCGGTGGCGCGCGAAGTTCTGATCGTCGGTCCGGTCGTGCTCATCTTCTGGTGGCGCCGGCGTCACTCCGCGTAGTCGTAAAAACCCTTCCCGCTCTTGCGACCCAAATAGCCCGCATCCACCATCTTCACGAGCAGCGGGCAGGGGCGATACTTCGGGTCGCCGAACCCGTCGTGGAGCACCCGCATGATGCTCAGACAGACGTCGAGACCAATGAAGTCCGCGAGCGTCAGCGGGCCCATCGGGTGGTTCATACCGAGCTTCATTACCGTATCGATCGCCTCCGGAGTCGACACTCCCTCCATGAGCGCGAAGATGGCTTCGTTGATGAGCGGCATGAGCACGCGGTTCGAAATGAACCCCGGTGCATCGTTGACCTCGACGGGAACTTTACCGAGCTTTTTCGAAAGCTCTTCGGTCGCGGCGTAGGTTTCGTCCGAGGTGCCGAGACCTCGAATGATCTCGACGAGCTGCATGATCGGCACCGGGTTCATGAAGTGCATCCCGATGAAACGATCGGGCCTGGATGTCGTCGCCGCTAGCTTGGTGATCGAGATCGACGACGTGTTGGTCGCGAGGATCGTCTCGGAAGTCGTGATCTTGTCGAGCTCTTCGAAGATGGCTTGCTTCGCTGCGACGTCCTCGATGATCGCCTCGACGACGAAATCCGCGTCGCTCGCGCCTGTGATATCGGTACCGGAGCTCACCCGGGCGCGCACCGCCTTCGCATCGTCGTCGCTCAGCTTCTCCTTCTTGACAAGCCGGCCGAGGCTCTTTTCGATCGCGCCCAACCCGCGCTCGACGAACGCGTCTTCGACGTCGCGCAGATACACATCGAAACCCGATTGCGCGAACACTTGAGCGATACCGTTACCCATCGTGCCGGCACCGATGACAGCGACTTTTTGAATCGCCACTAGACAAGCTCCACTGCGAGGGCGACGCCGTTTCCGCCGCCGAGGCAAAGCGTGGCAATACCGCGGCGGCCTCCGCGATCCTTTAGCGCGTGCAGCAATGTCGTCAGCACCCGGGCCCCGCTGGCACCGATCGGATGCCCGAGCGCCACCGCGCCTCCGTTGACGTTCGTTTTGTCGGGATTCAGGCTCAGCTCCTTGGTGACGGCGCAGGCTTGAACGGAAAACGCTTCGTTGAGCTCAATGAGGTCGACGTCGTCGTTCGTCCACCCGGTCTTCTCGAGTAGTTTCTTGACGGCTGGGACCGGCGTCATCATCACCCATTCGGGCTCGAGCCCCGAAATCGCTTGCGCTACGACTCGCGCCATCGGTTTCAAACCATGCTCATCAACCGCCTTCGCGGACGCCACGACGAGAGCGGCCGCACCATCGTTCATCCCCGGAGCGTTGCCTGCTGTCACCGTGCCGTCTTTCTTGAAAACGGGCTTGAGCTTCGATAGTGCTTCGGCGGTGCTATCCGGGCGTATCGGCTCGTCACGGTCCAAAACGACCGGGTCGCCTTTGCGCTGCGGGATTTCGACCGGGATGATCTCATCCCGGAATTTGCCTGCCTCCGTCGCAGCCGCAGCGCGCCGGTGGCTTTCCGCCGCGTAGGCGTCCATTTCCTCACGAGCCACATCGTACTTCTCGGCCACTTTCTCACCGGTGATGCCCATGTGGAAATCGTTGAACACATCCCAGAGACCGTCGTGCACCACGGCATCGATGAGCTCGCCGTTTCCAAGCCTCAACCCTTCGCGCATCTTACGGACGAGGTAGGGGCCGTTCGACATCGATTCCATGCCGCCCGCGATGACGACATCGGCGTCACCCGCACCAATCGCCTGGCGCGCGAGCATGACCGCCTTCAAACCGGAACCGCACACCTTGTTAATCGTCAACGCCGCAACCGCGGGCGGAAGCCCCGCGCCGAGGGCAGCTTGCCGGGCAGGATTTTGTCCCAGCCCGGCCGAAACGACGTTACCCATGATGACTTCGTCGACGCTCTCCGGCTCGAGTCCGGAGCGCGATAACGCCTCCCGGACGACGATAGCGCCGAGCTCGGTTGCTTTGAAGCCCTTCAACGCACCTAAGAATTTCCCTGTCGGGGTTCGTACGGCGTTGACGATAAATACATCTTCCATCGAATCACTTCCTCTCGTTGTTTTTGGCACGCTCGCTCCGCTGCGCCCCCAAATAGTGTCCCGCGCTGCGAAGAACGAGCTCTCGCAGCTCCGAATCCTCGATCCCTGACGCTGCTGCAACGAGCGATTCCGGCAGCACGGCGTTGTCACGCTCACGAGCTTTCGGTGCCGCCTCCGTGGGGGCCCGCTCGAGCCGGCTCCTACGCGTGAAATTGATACGTCGCACGAGCGTCGACCCCATTGCCCGATTCAAGGCCGGGATGATCCGATCCTGGAGCTTGTAGATCATCTTGCCCCATACGGGGTCGGTGACGCGCACCGTCAACACGCCCTCCGAGAGCGCCTCGGGCTCAGAGCGACGCGCGAGCTCGTGGCCGACCGCATCCGCCCAACGGCGATGGACGAGCTCGACCGAGTAGACGCGCTCCCGCGCTCCTGCAGGAAGAACCTGCTTCAGAAGCTCTTTCAGAGACACTTGCGCTCGGCCCACGTTGCTATTATGTCATGAGCATGATCGCCGCGATCGTCCTGGCTGCCGGAGAGTCGAGTCGTATGGGCTCACCCAAGGCCGGTCTTCCCTATCCCGAGCCGGACGGTACCGAGACGACGTTTCTCGATCACCTTCTGCACGTGTTTGGAGCGTCGAGAGCGGGTCCGGTCGTGGTCGTTTTCGGTCATGATGCGGACGCCCTCGCCAGTCGGTTCGAGCTGGGCGGTGCGCGCGGGGTCATCAACCACGACTATCGCGACGGGATGTTGTCCTCTATCCAAACGGCACTCCGATCACTCGAAAACAATTCGATCTCGGGCGCTTTGGTGTGTCCCGTGGACCACCCCGACGTCGACCCCAAGATCGTGGACGCCCTCATCGAGCGTTTCGAGGAGCGTCGGAGCCCCATCGTTATTCCCGTCTACCAGGGACGAAGAGGACACCCCGTTCTTTTTTCGAGCGATGTGTTCGAGGAGCTCCTCGCCGCTCCAAAGACGGTTGGCGCACGCCAGGTCGTATGGGATCATCAAAAGGATCTTCTAGAAGTCGAGGTTTCGGACGCGGGTGTGACCGTCGATATCGACACACCCCGGGACTACCGTGCGTTCCGAGGTCAATCGGATTAACGTCAGCTTCCGCTGCCTCGGCTCGAAGCCGGGTACGCGATGGAGACGGAACGCCCATGAAGACACTAGCCGATTTGACGTTGAAACTCTCGAACGAGATCAACTGCATCGAGAAACGGTGTGCCAGCGAGCTAGCCGCGGCCGAAAGGGCTCGCGACCGCGCGCTCCTTGCTGCGGGAGCACGTAAGATCCTCGGCCGGTACCACAAGGGCCTCAACGAGGCGAAGCAAGCGCAGCTCCAGACGCTCGACGAGGCTGACACCGCGCGCAACCAGGACATACTCGCGGCCGAGGACAAGAGGGGAAGCGCTCTCGTGAAACAGGAGCGGAAATACCGCGCCGCCCGCACGAAAGCCTCCAACAAAAAGCGGGACGCGAACCGCAAAGCCAAGAGTGCATGGCGCGAAGCGATTTCGAAGGCGAAGTCCGAATCCATCACCCGGCAGCGCGCCCTTCGGAAAGCAGCAGATGAAAGGCTCGAGCGTACCCTCGCGCTAGCGCGCGAGACCTATAACGCGGCTGTCGAAGACGCTCGGCTAGCGTACCGGTCAGCACTTCAAGACGCTCTCGTCGACGAGCGACTCGCCGTCGAGAAAGCTCATCGCAAGGCCGAGCGGGTCTTCACTGGCGCCGCCATCGACTACGAGCGCGCGGTCGCGCAAGAAGAAGCGCGAATGCGGAGCGAGCTCATCGATCACCCAGAGGCGCTGCGAGAGCAGCAGGCACACGATCGCACTATTTCCGAGATTCGCGAAGCGTGCGAGCACGACAAAAACGCAGCGTTTGGAAGGTTCACCCGGGAACGACGTCAACTCAACCGAAACTCCAGCAACAAGAAATGAAGTTCATCCTTGCTTCTTCGTCGCCCCGACGCACGGCATACATGAAAGAGCTCGGTCTCGAGTTTCGCAACGTAGCGCCTGACGTCGATGAAACGCTCCGACCCGCGGAGACGCCGCGGAGCTACGTCCGACGACTCGCGCTTCAGAAGGCCTCGGTGATCGCAAAACGCTACCCGAAGTCCTGGGTTGTCGGCGCAGACACCACCGTCGTCCTCGACAGTTTGGTCGTGGGAAAACCTAGCACTCCGATCGAAGCGAAAAAGATGCTGCGCCAATTGGCCGGCCGAAGCCATCGCGTTATGAGCGGGATCGCGCTCGTGCGCGGCGAGAGCGCGGTCGCCCGAAGCGCGGTCTCGTCGACCCGGGTGTTCATCCGCGCCCTGAGCGACGCCGAAATTCGCTGGTACGTTGGCACGGGCGAGCCCCTCGACAAAGCCGGCGCCTACGGAGCGCAAGGCAAAGGCGGCCTCCTCGTCTCCCGAGTCGAAGGATCGTTTTCGAACGTGGTCGGCTTCCCCCTCGAAAAATTCTACGACCTTCTACAAGCGTGCGGCATTCGCGAACAGGCGTTTTTCACCAAGGAGTCACGGAGACCATAGACAAATGAGATAAGTCTCTGTGAACCCTCCGTGTTTTCAGTGACTCCGTGGTGGTAGCTCTTTCGCGAATGCCGACTATGGCTGCCAATTCAATAGCAGGAGCCGGGGCCCGGGGCGATTGAAGACGATTTCGCTCAGCGAACCATTGTCGCAGGCGAGGCGTCGGAACACCGACAGGTCCAAGCCAAGATAGTGGGCCATGATCACTCGGAGCGGGTCACCGTGGGAGACGACGACGACAGTCCCGCCGGGATGAGCAGAGCGCGCCCGCTCGCACGCGACGACGACTCGCTGTTGTACGTCCATGATCGGCTCGATCGCGTCACAACGGTAGGTCGGATCGGCGATGACGCGCTCGAGATGCTCGTCGCCTCGTAACTCGGCAACGGTTTTGCCTTGCCACCCGTTCGACAGCCATACCTCATCGAGCTCCGGATCGACGATAGCCTCCTTGCCGGAGGATTGAGCCAACGGCGTCGCGGTCTCTCGAGTGCGGAGTTGGGGGCTGGTGTAGATCGCGTCGACCGCTCCCCCGGTTTTCGCAGAGATGGCGTCGGCGACGCGGCTGGCCTGATCTCGTCCGCGTGAATTGAGCTCGACGTCAGAGCGACCCATCAGGCGACCATCCTCGTTCCAGTCGGTCACGCCGTGGCGGACGAGTAGCAAACGCTTCACGGTCTCCAATCGGGAAACCGCTCATTACCCTCGTCACCGGTCAGTCGGACCAGCCCGCGGCCATTGACGTCCATGACGAAGATGTCCCATTGCTCGTTGTCACCCCGGACGATGGTCGACGCTATCGCCAGCGACATACCGTCCGGAGAAAAAGCGGGGTCGTAGTTGTGCGCGTTCGCCCGCGTGGGAACCCGCCACGCGGAGGATTCGCGCTCGCCGGTCATCTCGCGAAACCACACGTCGGCTTTGTCGGTGTCGTTCGTGCTCACGAACGCGAGCAGTCGACCGTCCGGCGACCAGGCAGGCCGACAGGCGCCGCCGCCACCGGTGACGGCTCTTTTCTCACCGGTTTTCTCGCTCCGAATCGACACGTGCCACCGTATCAGGCTCTTTTCCATGAACGCGAGCGTTTGCCCGTCAGGCGAAAAAGCGGGGCCAAGCTTTCGCTGCACCGACGCCGTGACCCGTGTCACCGCACGGCTCCGGAGATCGACGCGATAGATCTCTGCTCGCCCGTCGCGCTCGCCTTCGAAAACGAGCGACTTGCCGTCCGGCGCAAAGCGAGGTGCGCCCTCGTAGGAGGGATGCTCGGTGATCCGGCGAACGTTCGCCCCATCCGCATCCATCAGGTAGATGTCACCATCACCGGTTCGCTCCGAGGAAAAAGCGATCGTCCGTCCGTCCGGTGCCCAGGCTGGGTTTTGGTCCGCGGCTGGGTCGTCGGTAAGCCGCACGAGCCCGGTGCCGCCGGCGTCCATGCGGTAGATGTCCCACCGACCGTCGCGATCCGACTGGAATACCAGTGTCCCAGCGTAATCCTGCGCGGCGGCCACCTCGGCATCCTCGACCGGCTCGACCGCGGAGGGCACCGGCTCCGCGCAGCACGTGGCCGCAGCCGAGAGCAAAACTAGGAATCGGCTCAGTCTCGAAGCTCCGACGAGAGCACGTTGAGTTGGAACTGGTCGAGGTTTTTCATGGTCTTCTTGAAGAAACCCGAGTAGTCGAGCGCCGCAGAATTCTGCTCGAGGATGACGACGGTCTCGCTGCCGGCCGCAACCTCGACAGAGAACGAGCGCGAGACGATGTCCGTCCACCGCGGAAGCGAGCGATCGCCCTCATTGATCTCATACAGCATCCGCACCAGCTGACGCCCGGAGCTGACGTCCGCGGGCAGCTGAACCGCCATGCCGACTTCACCGTCCTCGGCTTTTTGTACCGAGCATTGATAGCCCTCGAGCGTCTCGACGAGGCGAGAGTCGGTTGGCGAGAACGTGAACGAGTTGTAGAGGGTCACACCATCCACCGTGTCCGGTTTTTCATCGATAAAGGTACACGCGCGCGCGCTACCGATGTAGAGGCGGAGTCGAATCCTGGTGTCGACGGGACTGTCGTCCGGAGACTCGAACGCGTACCAAAACGAGCGTCCGGTGATGTTGAGCGATATCGCGGCTTGATCGCCCGCAGTTCTGGGTCTGGCGGGAGGAGCCTTTGCCTTCGGCACGTCCTCCGCAGCCGCGTCATCGCTGCCTTGGTAGTCGATCCGTTGGATTTGATCCTTCGGAATCTGCAGCTCGCCGTAGTCCGTTTTCAGCGTGACCCGTGTGTTGTTAGCAGCGACGAGCTCGCCGTGAATGACGTCGCCGTTGTTGAGGTAGACCACTTCCGCAAGCGCGAGGCCTGAGATCCAACTCAGGGCGGAAACGATCAGAAAAACGTCCCGTGCTTGTTTCATCTTGCCGTGCGCCTCTTTCCAGCGCGAGCCGAATCGTGGGCTCACGCAAGCTATTCTTGCCGTGGACACATTATAGCCCGTGGTAGCCTTGACGCACATGAGCCCACCGCTGCTCGCTGCGCTCGCGTACTTCGCCTCATTGCTGGCCACCCTCGAAGGGTGTCGCCGCGGCCTCCGCGTCAGCGCCGACGTGACCCGCAAGCTTTTTCATATGGGGGTTGGGCTCTGGGCTTTAGCGTCGGTCTTCCTGTTCGAGGAAGGCGCCGATGCGGCACTACCCTTTCTCATCTTGTCGGGCGTTATGTATCTCTCGTTCCGATTCGAGCTGTTCGACGCGGTGGAGGACGACGGCGTGAGCCTCGGTTCGGTGCTCCTACCGCTATCTTGTGCGGCGTTGCTCGCTTGGTTTTGGGGCGAGCGCGTCTACTTGGCCGTCGCGGGAATCTTCGCCGCCGGCTTCGGGGATACGTGCGCAGCACTCGTGGGCCGTCGCATGGGAACACGCAAGTACCGCACCTTGGGCCATCCCCGCAGCATGGAAGGCACGCTCACTTTGTTTCTGGCATCCGGGATCACCATGGCCCCGGTGCTGACGGGTGTTGGCGGGCTCGACCTACATCAAGCGCTCGCGTTTTCGCTGATCGGCGCCACCGTCGCCGCGTCCGTCGAGAGCGTATCCGTTTATGGAACGGACAACGCGACGGTACCCATTGCGACGGCGGGCACCCTCGCGACGCTAGTGCGCTTCAGTCAATAACGATCGACCTCGATGCTTTCGGTCTCGACAAGAGGCTCGGCGGCGAGCAGCACCGTCCCGCTGATGGGCAGATATGCCTGAAACAGACGCTCTTTGACCTCGAGTGCAATCTCGTAATAGCCATCGCTGTGGATTTGAATGAGCTTGCCCTTGGCTCCTTTCACCCCCAAGGCCTCGTTGTAAACCCGTACATGACTCTGCAGGTCCATTGACGTCCCTTTCGCCTAAATTGGTTTGCTATCGGGCTTTATACGTAATTGTAGGCAACACTCAAGGAAGCGTCAACTCAACTTGGCGAGGGTGCGAGCCACGATCTCCAGACCCTGGTCGATGTCGTCTCTCGACACGCTCAACACCGGACGAAACCGGACCGAACGCACACCGCAACCGAGCGCCAGCAAGCCGCCATCGAAGGCGAGTTTCAAAAACTCATTGCGAGTGTTCGCATCCACCAGGTCGAAGGCGCACATGAGCCCGCGCCCGCGAGCGTTCGAAACTTGCTTGGGCCGGTCCTCTTGTAAGGCGTGCAACTTCTCCAGCAAGTACCCACCCACATCACGAGCGTTGTCCACGAGGCCCTCCTCGTCAATGATCTCGAGGTAGCGGCCGAAGCGAACCATGTCGACGAGATTGCCGCCCCAGGTCGAGTTGATGCGTGTGGACTGTTCGAAAACGTTGTGCTCGACCTCGTCGATGCGCTTGCCGGCGAGAATGCCGCAAACCTGGGTCTTCTTGCCAAAAGCAAGAATGTCCGGTTCGATACCGAAGTGGGCGTACGCCCACATCTTCCCCGTCAGGCCAATGCCCGTTTGGACCTCATCAACGATCAGCAGGAACTCGTGCTCGTCCGCGAGCTCGCGCAATCTGCGGAAAAATTCCGGCCGGAAATGATTGTCCCCTCCCTCACCTTGAATCGGCTCGATGATGAGAGCAGCGATATCGTCGCGATTGTCGGCAACCGCCTTTTCAACCTGTTCGACCGCCTGCTGTTCGAGTGCGACCACGGCATCCAAATCGTCTTCGAGCGGGAAGGTGATCTTCGGGTTCACGATGCGCGGCCAATCGAACTTCGGAAAGTACATCGTTTTGCGTGGGTCCGCCGTATTCGTTAACGACAGCGAGTAGCCCGTTCGACCGTGGAATGCTTCCTTAAAATGGATGATCTGTTGCCCTTTGTCGCCCGAGATACCGCGCTCACGATTGCGACGCACTTTCCAATCGAACGCGGTCTTGAGCGCGTTCTCGACAGCGACCGAACCACCCGCGACAAGAAACAGATGGGGCAAACTCTCCGGAATTCCAATCCGGGCGAAGGTCTCGACAAACTCCGCCATCGGAACGGTGTAGATATCGGAGTTGGTCGGGTTGTGGATCGCAACTTCCGCCATGTGCTTCATGAACTCCGGGTCTCTCATCTTTGGATGATTGATGCCCACCGGGTTCGTGGCGAAAAACGAAAAGAAATCGACGAAGCGCCGACCGTTACGGCTATCGTAAATATAGGAGCCTTGACTTCTCTCCAGATCGAAGACGAGATCGAGTCCATCGACCAGCATGTGCTTGGCGAGCGCGCTGTGGACGTCGGTCGGCTTGAGCGTCAGCATAGGTTTCTCCTCGACGGGTTGAGTTTAGTAATAATGTTGAGAAGGGCGTGAAAGTCGATGGAAGCCTACGTTGCCCCGTGGAGGTAGATGGCGAACAAGACGCAATTTTCTCGGTTCGACATGACCCACTTAGTTTAGCATCGCTCGCGGTTTGTACCCAAACCTGTTGGGAACCTTGACCTTACACTTCAGGCACCGATATAATTACCTCCCCCTTCGCATTGGCGTGGGCAAATCCGTCCCCCCGCGGAATACAGGAAACGTATGACAGCTGAGGACTTTGGAGAGCTCGACGACATCGGTTTTCTACGGGAGGCCGCGTTGTTCGAGGACATGCCCGAGGCCGTGATCCGGACGATCGTCACGCAGGGCGAAACCCTCGAGTTCGGGACCGGCGAGCTCGTCGTCAAAAAAGGCGACCCCGGGAACAGCCTGTTCGTCGTCAAGATCGGCGTCGTCGAGGTCGTGAATCCAGCAGACGGCCCGCCACTGGCCTACCTGGGACGTGGGGACAGCTTCGGCGAGATGGCGCTGCTCACGAGCTCCGATCGCAGTGCCGATGTTCGCGTTCCACAACACGCTGAGCTCCTCGTGATCGATCGAGCGTTGTTCGAGGATCTCATGACGAACCATCCGGGCTTCGCCAGCCAACTTGCCGTGATCCTGGCTCATCGGCTCGTCACCGTTCTCGAAGATCTACCCGAGCACGAGTCCAAGAAAGAGCTCCAAGGCGACCTGCAGTACTTCGATTTAGCCACGGTCGTGCAAACGCTGATCAGCTCTTCTCAATCGGGCGTGATGACACTGTCGTCGGACAAAGAGCTCGTCGCGCAGCTTTACTTCCAAAACGGGAATGTGTTCCGCGCCGAGTACGGGCATCGCCGAGGCGACGAAGCCGTCCACCACCTCTTTCAGTCCGAGCCGTCGGGAGAATTCCTGTTCGAGAGCAAAGGCGCGGACTCCGTTGCGGACGGGCCTGACCCCGGCATCACCGTTCCGGCGATGGCGCTGATGATGGATTCCGTTCGTCTTCAAGATGAGCTGCAGCTTCTCATCGCGGATCTACCAAAGGATACGACTCTCATTCAAAGAAACGCCGACTCCCTCGAATGGGCCGACGACGAAGGGCAGGCCGACGCGCGGCAGGTGTGGGGATGTCTTCATTCGCCGATCACGGTGCGCCAGCTCCTCGATCGAGCGCATAGCTGCCACTATCACACGGCCCGGATCCTAACGCGCTTGCTGCAAACCGAACAGGTCAAGCCCGCGATCGCCTAGTGGACTGTAACAGTTATTCGTTGCGCAAATCGCGAGGTTATTTTGTGGGCTGGCAAGGCGTGATGACGACGATATATCTAGATAGATACCGCCTTCCGCAGCGAGCTTGTCGAGCGGAGGGCTAGGCCGAAGGCCGAACTGCAGGAACGCTCGCAACGAAGCCAGCGCGCAAAAGGACCCGCGATTTTGGCAGGGAATAACTGTTACAGTCCACTAGTCTGGAGTCAACCCCGATGGTGTCGAAAGCGAAAGGGATCGCCTCTGCATTCTGTGCGATAGCCACCGCATCCTCCCCGCTCAGCGCCGATGACATCCCGGCGCAACTGATCGTGGAGGTGCGCGTCATCGAGGCGCGAAGCCTCTTTCCCGACTTCAAAGCAATGGAGGAGCTCTCCTTCTTCATCAATACCGACGGCATCGGGGTGACCGAGGACCAGTGGCTCGCCACCGTCGCCCGCCAAGCCTCCGATTCGTTTCTCGCCACCCTCGCGGTCGAAACACTGCCCGTGGCGGGCTCGACCTCGGAGCTTCGTCTCGACAAGCGATCGCGCAGTTTACGGCTTTCTCTAGACCTGTCCGAGTTCGTCCCCACCGACGTGTTTGGTGCCACCGTCACCGGTGAGCTCCTGCGAGGTAACGAGACCGAGCGGTCGTTCGAGCGAAGCATCGAGCTGCGAGTCGGGCAAACCCACGTCTGGAGCGGTCGAGGCCTCGAACTATCGGGTAGCGAGTACTTGTCTCACTTTCGCGACTACCGCGACCGCGATGACCGGGGCAAGCTCTACGACAAACTGCGCGACTACTCGACATTCCTCATCGTGGCCTACTCCCTGCGCCTGCCGGGAGACGCCGAGCCCGCGCCGGAGCAAGTGACGCTCGAGCTTCCCCGCGACGTGGACCTTCCCGAATTCGAGAGCACGCTCGGCGTCGAGATTGCGGGTACCATCGAGCTACAGCTAGAACTCGACGAATTCGGCGCTCCGACGCACGTCAACATCTCACGCTCGTCGATCCCCGAGGTCAACTCCCAAATCCTGGGCGAAGCGTCGACCTGGCGTTTTCCTGAGGCAAGTGGCAAGAAAGGGCGCCTCTCCCTGGAGTTGAAAGCGGCACCTTGACAGGTTTCGAGCGGCCTTGGGACCGGTTTTGTCCCGATTCACCGGCACGACCCAATGCCCGAAGTCAGGGCTTCGGGTCCGGCGGCAGTTGAAAACGTTCGGCGAGGAAATTCCAAGGCGCAGGAACTTCGCTCGAGAACCAAGCGCGCGGCGAACGCACTGCCGAGGGCCAACCCACCCATGAAACTCGCCGTGACGAGCGCGGTGGCCCACACCGTGTTGCCAAGCGCGAGTCCGGACTGGCGGAACCAGAGAGTCTCGAAAAGAACAGCGGCGGCGCCCGACGCGAAGAAGACGAGATATAGGACCGGCGTCACAGGGACTGCGTGTCGACGGAGAAATAGCATTTCGGACAGAATCTGCGACCCTCCAACCACGAGATTGGAGCGAAGCTACCTCACAGGAAGTTATCGGTACATTGGGTCTACTACAGGTTCAAGCCAGCTGAGAGCGGTGTCGATACTGGTGACGGAAAGCTGATCGTGCTACGTTTCGCTTAGCCGATGGAAAAGACGTTATCGCCTGATCAATTCGTGATGGTCACGATCCTCGTGAAACTCGGGGTGATGGCCTCGATCGCGAGCCTTCTCATTCGATTCGGCGCCTTCAAACGATTGCTCTACAAGGAAGAGCTGTCCTTGAAGGAGAAGCTCAGCTTCGCCCTGCTCTCGGGGATGCTGCTTTCCTCGGGCGTCATCGTGAGGTTGCTCTTGAATTATGGAGCAGCCGACCTCTCGCTCTCGGGTACGCTCCTGGTCGGACTCCTCACCGGTCCGTTAACTGGGGCTGCGGTGGGCCTTATGGTTGGGGCACCGGCGGCGTTCAACGGCGAGCTACTCGCGCTGCCGTTGGGCGTTCTCTATGGCGTCAGCGGCGGCATCGTCCGTGAGCTCTGTCGAAAAGAAGACATCTGGAGCTTCTCGCCGCTCATCTTTTTGAATCTCTATCGGATCGGGAAGACAGCGATCCACGATCGCATCTTCGATTGGCAAATCGCCATCTTCGCCGTCACCGTGGGGCTCGAATCGCTGCGCATCTTTATCGGCTCGGAGCTCGCGCCTGATCTGGTGTTTGCACTATCGTCCCAAAACCCTTGGGTTCTGCTCGCGATTTACATCAGCACGCTCGCGGCTCTGGGAATTCCACTCAAGATTTGGAACAATGCCAGGCTAGAGAAAAAACTAGCAGAGCAAGAAGTCCTCGTCATTCGCGCGCGTCTCCAAGCTCTTTCCAGTCAAATCAACCCACACTTCCTCTTCAATACATTGAACTCAATCGCGTCTGCCACGAGAACCGATCCAGAGGTCGCGCGGCACCTGATCCGGAAATTGTCCAGCATCTTGAGAAAGCTATTGCAAGAGCAGGAGCACTTCATTCCTTTGAAGGAAGAGCTCGAGTTCATCGATTCCTATCTCGACATCGAGTCCGTCCGCTTCGGCCCGGGAAAACTCGTGGTAGAAAAACAGCTCGACGAAGCTACCCTGGCGACGTACGTGCCTTCGATGATCATCCAGCCGCTCGTCGAAAATGCGGTCAAACACGGCATCTCGACGCGTCTCGAAGGCGGTCGCATCATCATCCGCGCACGACGCGGCCTCGGAAGCGCCGTCATCGAAATCGAGGACAACGGCACGGGAATGGCCGACCCGTCGGCGGCGGCCGCCGCGGAAGGGCCCGGAATTGGCCTCACGAACGTCGGCGAGCGCTTGAAAGTGATCTACGGAGAACAATGCAAGCTCGAGCTCACCCGTGAGCCGAACCGCGGTACGGTCGCGCGCGTCGAGATCCCCGACATCGATATCTCTTACCTGCGAGCGAGCTAGTGACCCTGCGTGCCCTCGTTGTAGACGACGAGCAGTTAGCGCGTGACGAGCTTTGCTTCCTGCTAGAGTCGGTGCCCGGCGTCGAAGTCGTAGGACAGGCCGCAAACGGTATCGAGGCGGTCGAGCTCGTCGAGCGACTCTCGCCGGAGCTTTTGTTTCTTGACATCCAGATGCCGGGGCTCGATGGGTTCCAGGTGGTTCGTGAGCTGATGGGGCGAGCTCAGGTACCGCAGTTTATTTTCGTCACCGCCTACGATCGCTACGCGATCAAAGCGTTCGAGGTGAACGCGGTCGATTATCTGTTGAAGCCCGTCGAGAAGGCGCGCCTCAAGGATGCGATTTCCAGGATCAGGTCGCGCGACGCCGAGGCCAACCCGATCAAGAGTCAGCTCGAACGCCTTCTCGGCGCGCTCGAGCGGGAATCCACGCTGAAGCAGCTCGTCGTCAAGATCGGAGATCGCTTTCTTCTCGTCGACGCACGAGACGTCATTTACGCCACCGTGGAGGACGGCGTCGTGACCCTCGTAACCGATCGTGTCACCGGAACGTCGAACGTGCGCACCCTCGAGGAGCTATCGTCGAGCCTCGACCCCGCATCGTTTTGGCGCGTGCACCGCTCCTACATCGTCAATCTGCATCGCATCAAGGAAGTCATCCCCTGGTTCAACCGAACCGTCCAGCTCAAAATGACGGACCGCGCCGAAACCGAGATTCCGGTCTCCCGCTCCCAAACGCGGAAGCTAAAACATCACCTGAACCTGTGAAGCCCCGACTCGTTCCCGCTCCCGCATCGAATGGAACTTTTTCGCCTGCCTGATCGTCACCGCAAGAAAGAACCGGAGGTATCTCATGGCAGAACGATGGAGAGAACCCGTCTCGGAGATTCCCAGCAAGGCCGTGATCCAGGCGAAAGCGAAAGAGGGTTGGAAGCCCGTCGCCATCGAGTGGCTGCGCGAGATCGACGTACCTTCCGAAGACTCCGGCCGCCGCCCCATTCCGTATGGGTTGCGTATCTCACCGGACTGCTCTCATCTCCAAGTCGATCCCATCGAACGCGAGGTCATGAGCATCATCCTCGCGATGATCGCGGCGGATCACTCGCTGTCCAAAGTCGCCGCCGAATTGAACCGCCGTGACTACGTTAGTCGGGATGGCTCGGCATGGACTCAGGTCGCGCTGTTCAAGATGCTCCCTCGCATCGTAGAGGTCGGACCGGAGATTCTGGGAGCCGACAAGTGGCCCGACAGCAAAAAAAATGTATTGTCTGCTGTCAACTAGCAGGAAATTGATGAGGCCAGGATGAAGCCCCAACCGGGTTAAAGGCGCCGTCTCTCTAATTTATCCCCTCGGATTATTTCTCGAGAGGAAGATACACGTTAACCCAGCTCCACCCTCACCTCGCGATCCAGGGTACCTGGCTCAGCCGTGGCCGACTATGATCGCCTTTTGACTGATAGCAGGAGCTTACTCGTACCGTACCACCAGAGCGCTGTCGAGGGAGCTCCAGGCGATAGTCGGTCATCCCAATCCATGGTGTTGCAACACGCGCCACCGCGCTAGAATCGCTTTTTGTCCTGACCAACCAAGAGCAAAATTTGACGCCCGTCCTCTACGTTTCTGCTGCGGCATTCGCGGTTACCCTTGCGGGCGGCCTCGGCGCACTGTACCTGAGAAACCACAAACCACTGGTGTTCGCATTTTGCTCCGGGGCGCTCGTAGGTGCCGCTGTCATCTTGTTACTACCCGACGCTCGAAGTCTCCTCGAGCAGAGCGATAGCCGACTATCCCCCGATCTTGTATGGCTCGCCTGCGCCCTCGGCTTCCTGTTTTTCTATCTGTTCGAGCGCGGCGCTCATGCGGCGAGCTCCGCCCGCATCGCTGGACTCGGAGGCGCCATCGGCCTCGCCACCCACAGCTTTTTGGACGGTGTCGTCATTGGTCAGGGTTTTCGCGCGGGAGAAGAAATCGGACTCGCGCTCGCGGGGGCGGTTCTCCTGCACAAGCTCGCCGACGGAGTCAGCGCCGTCGGGGTAATGCTCGGCACCGCACATAGTGTTCGAGAAACGACCACCATGCTCGTGATCACTGCAGTGGCACCCGTACTTGGCGCGGTCGCGCAGTCGTTTCTCGTCCTGCCGACGTCAGCGCTCGCACTGGTATTGGCCTGGTTTTCGGGCATGTTTCTCTACCTCGGTGCATCCCGTCTCTTACCGGAGGCGCGCAAGGCCAACCCATCTATCGCGGTGCCAGCGCTATCGTTGACCGGAGTGGCCGTCGCCTATGTGGCCCATGTGCTGTCGCATTAGCGTTTTCGCACCCTTTTCTGGTAAAACTTCACGCTTGGAGGAGGCAACAACATGAAGAAGACGTGGCTCATTGTTCTAATAGGGCTCCTGGCCGTCGCCTGTGTCGGCTATGCACAAGAGGATGGTCTGGGCAAGATCGACTTTCCCAATTCCGGGAGCGCTGAAGCGCAAAGCGCCTTTATAGACGGCGTGCGCAGAGTTCACAGCTTCGAGTGGGAAGACGCAGCTGAGTCGTTTCAAGAGGCCCAGAGAATCGACCCGGATTTCGTCCTCGCTTATTGGGGCGAGGCCTTGAGCCACTACCACGACCATCACTTCACACCGACCTCCACGGACGTTCCGGCGGCCCGCGCAGCTCTCCAGAAACTCGGCCGTACGAAAAAAGAACGGTTGGAAAAGGCGCCGACCGATCGTGAACGCGGTTACCTCGAGGCCGTCGAGCTCCTGTACGGGGCGGGCTCGCCGAAAGAGCGCGCGGTCGCGTACTCCGATCGGATGGCCGCGCTCTGGAAGGCGTATCCCGAAGATCACGAGGCAGCGTCACTCTACGCCCTCGCTCTGATGCGCACCAACGTAAGGGGCCCCGAGAGTCTCCGCACGGACATGCAGTCAGGTGCGATCGCGCAGATGGTGTTCCGCGCGAACCCAGACCATCCTGGTGCCGCGCACTACGTCATCCACTCGTATGACGATCCGATCCACGCTCCCATCGCGCTCTATGCGGCGCACAAGTATTCGGACATCGCTCCGTCGGCCGTGCACGCCCTGCACATGCCGGCCCACATCTTCGTGCAGCACGGCATGTGGGACCACGTCGTGGAGCGAAACGTCGAGTCGTACGACGCTTCCGTTGCCCGCGCGAAGCGTAAAGGTCTCTCGCCGACTCGCCACTCGTGGCACGCTCTTTACTGGCTCCAATACGCCTACCTCCAGCAGGGCCAGTACGACAAAGCGCAGGAATGCATCGACGAGATCAAAACCATCGCCAGCCGTGACGACGCGACCCGACGTATCGCCAACACCGTCATGCGTATGGAGTCGCTTCAAATCGCCGAGAGCGAACAGTGGAAAGTGCAAGACGTCGAAACCGTACTCGCCCAGATTAGTGGCGAAGGTGAGATCGACGAGCGCGCCGCCGCTGCCGTCCTACTCGCGAACGGACTCAGCGCCGCCCACACTGGCGACCTCGAATCCGCCGTGAAATCGCGGGACGGGCTGAAGGAGCTCACCGAAAAAATGGAGCTCGGTGCGGGCGGGCGCGAGCAGGTCGAGATCAGCTGGCTCGAAACGGCTGCCGTGCTCGCCGAAGCAGAGGGGCGCCACACCGACTCGCTCAATCTGATGGCGGAAGCCGTCCGGATCGCCGAAACGCTGGTGCCGCCGTCGGGCCCTCCCGGGGAATCCCAGACAGACACGCCGGTCAAACCGCCGCATGAGCTCTACGGCCAGATTCTGCTGGCGAACGGCCAGGCGGAAGAGGCCCTCGCTCAGTATGAGGTCTCGCTCCTGCGCACTCCCAATCGGGCACGCTCTCTGCTGGGCGGTGCACAAGCCGCGGAGAAGCTCGGCAACAACGACCTCGCGATGGAGCTGTACGGGACCCTCGTGAATCTCGGCGGTGCTGGTCCGAATCTACCGGGACGCGCGGAGGCAGAGCAATATCTCTCGACCGCCAGCAGTGAAGATCGCTAATGAGACTCTCTTTCACATCGATTCTGATCGACTGAAAGACCTCCTCACCGAGATTTCCGCGTTCGGGAAAACCCCCGAACGCGGAATCTCCCGGCTCGGGTTCTCCGAAGCCGATGAAAAAGCTCGTGCTTGGCTCATCTCCAAGATGCGAGCTTCCGGACTCGACGTCTGGGTCGACGCCGCGGCCAACCTACACGGACGCCGTGCGGGAAAAGAGCCCGGCCTCCCCGTCCTCCTTTTCGGCTCTCACATCGACACCGTGCCCGAAGGTGGGATGTTCGACGGTACGCTCGGAAGCTTGGGTGCACTCGAAGTCCTGACCACGCTGCACGAGAGACATCAGGCAACTCGCCACCCGTTCGAGATGGTCGTCTGGGCTGATGAAGAAGGCGTCCACTTCGGCCAAGGTCTGTTTGGAAGCCGCGCGGCGACGTCGGGAGCGAGGCCGGGAGAATTGGACCTGACCGGCGACGACGGTGAAAGCCTCGGCGGGTGGCTCGAGCGCTACGGTCAGCACCCACGAGACATCGACCAAGCGGTGATCGACCCGCGCTCCGTCAGGGCCTATTTCGAGCTTCACATCGAACAGGGTCCGCACCTGTACCGGCAGGAGGTTCCTATAGGCGTGGTCGAGGGGATCGTCGGGATCTATCGCTATGAGGCCGTCATCAACGGATTCGCGAACCACGCGGGAACCACTCCTATGGGCGAGCGCCAAGACGCAATGCTGTCGGCCGCCAAGCTGGTCGCGGCGGTGCGCGAAGAGATCGTGGCGAAGCCGGGTCGCCAGGCCGGAAACGTAGGCTGGCTCGAGGCATTTCCCGGCGCGCCCAACGACGTCCACGGAAAAGTGCGGCTTCCTATCGAGTTACGAGATGTCAACGAGCTCGTCGTCACCGACG